>NZ_JBISBU010000006.1:0-170641 GCF_044385805.1 Haloferula sp. A504 | reverse complement strand
GCAGGTCGGCCTTCTCGACAGGTTCCATCGTGCTTTCCTCGTTGGCTTTCATCGACTTGTGGTTCTCCTACCAAATGCGCAGAACGCCGTCAAGATACTGTATGCCTGGCATCTCGATCGATGGCATCTTGATGGAAAGCCTACCACGCTCCCGCCCAGAACGTGGCAGACTGGCTTCGACTCTCGTTGAATGCTTTCAACTTCGGAGAACGGCCCGGACACGGTGCGCAAAGGCTCAATCACCCCTATGCACGGAAGCACCCGTCGGCATGCTCGTCGACCATGCCGACCGCCTGCATGTAGGCGTGCATCGTGGTGGCGCCGACGAAGTTGAAGCCGGCCCGCCGCAGAGACTTGCTCAGCGTCTCCGACTCCGGGGTCGTCACCACATAGTCCTCGATTCGCTCCGGGCGCAGCACCTTCGGTTCATCGCCGACGAAATCCCACAGCCAGGCCACCGGGTCGCCTTCCCTGTCGGCGAGGTCGATCCATGCCCGCGCGTTCCGGCGAAAGGCCCACACCTTGCCGCGGTGGCGGATGATGCCCGGGTCGGTGAGCAGGGCTTCCAGTTCGCCATCGCTCAGGGCCGCCACCCGCTCGACCTCGAAGCCGTGGAACACCTCGCGGTAGCGCTCGCGTTTGCGCAGCACGGTCCACCAAGAGAGTCCCGCCTGGGCACCCTCGAGGCACAGCATTTCGAAGAGATACCGCGCATCGCGCGAGGGCACGCCCCACTCACGGTCGTGGTAGTCGGCATAGACCTCGTTGCCTTCCGGCAACCACGGGCAGCGCACCTTGCTCATTCGAAAAAGGTGTCGTCGTGCCGGTAGGGCGGGGCGCAGCAGCAGAGGAAGCGCAGGTCATGGGTCGCCCGGATCTGGTGCCAAGCGCCGGCGGGGATCAGGATGGCGTCGCCCTCGCCGACCTCCCGCTCCTCGCCGTCGATCTCCATGGTGCCGGTGCCGCTGAGAATGAAGTAGAACTCCTCGCTGTCGCGGTGCCAGTGGCGCTCGGTTTCGCCGCCGGCGGGAATCGTGGCCTCGGCGAGGCTCTGTTTCTCAACCGGAGCGTTGCTCAGGTCGAGGAGGCTGCGGATGGTCGAGCCGTCCTTGGTCGTGAACGGCTGCTGCTCGGAAAGGGCGCGGACTTCCATGCGCGAAGCATGCGCCGACCTACTCGCCGAGGAAAACGTATTCCTCGGCGATCCGGTTGAGCGAGCGGCGGGCCACCGGCAGGCACTCCGAAAGCCCGTTGAGCAACCGCCGGGGCGCACCGCGCGGGGCTTCGACGCTGTCGGCGGCGTCGCGATAGACCCGGCGCGCGAACTCCTCGTAGAACTCGATGCCCGGAGCGCCCCGCCGCTGACAACGGCGTTCGAGGAACCCGGGAAACAATCCGGTGAGCACCAGGAACTGATCGCCCGCCGCGAGCCGCAGGTGAAAGCGCAGACGGCCGTGCGCACTTTCCAGGATGGAAACGAAGTCGGCGGCGTGGGTGAGGCCGAAGGGAATGCCCTTCAGCACGTCCTTGGGATCGGCGCCCACGCGCTGGGCCATGACGCCCGAGACGTAGTCCGCCAACTCGGGATCCTCGATCCCCGCATCGAGAAAGGAGTGCCGGGTCAGGACGTAGAAATAAAACGATGCCGAGACCGACAAGGGTCCGGTCGAGTCGATGAGCCCGCGCAACACTTCCTTGAGATCGAGCATCTCGCGCAGGGCCTCGGGGTCCTCCCACAGCGTCCAGAGGTGCTGGTTTTCCCTCCCGGGAGCCAGCCGGGAGGACAAAAACGCGAAGTCCGCCGGGGTAAAACGGTCACGACTCGAAGGAATCCAAGAGGCCATGATTCCGGCCGGATATCAGGCAATTGCGGGCTTTGGCGACCAAAAAGTTAAGATTTCTTTAGTATTAAGCCCATGCTTGAGTTGAAAAATCCGGTCGGTTTTGCTTGCCCCCTGGTATCCCCGCTCCTATGGCCCCGGCGCTCCCGTTTCGGGAGCGGCAACCCGGAAAGAGACCCAGATGAACCGTAAACCCCTCTTCATCCCGCTGGCTTCCCTGCTCTTCTGCTCCTGCGCGCTGCAGGCCAATACCGCCAGGAAGGGCACGCCTCCGACCGAGTGGAACGTCAAGGAAGTGCAGCACGGCAAGGCCTCCTGGTATGGAGTCCGCTGCAATGGCGGCACCCACACCGCGAGCGGCGAAACGCTCTGCGACGACAGCGCCACCGCCGCGCACAAGACCCTGCCGATGGACACCAAGGTCCGCGTGACCAACCTCGCCAACGGCAAGTCGGAGATCGTCCGGATCAACAACCGCGGCCCCTACATCCGCGGACGCATCATCGATGTGACCGAAGGCGTCGCCAAGCGCATCGGCTTCTACAAGCGCGGTGTGGTGCCGGTGAAGGTCGAGGTGCTCGAAAAGAACGAGCCAGAGACCGGCGACAGCTGAACCACCGGCCGAGGAAACTTCCCAAGGCGGCTTTCCCTAACGGGTCGGCCGCCTTTTTCATGGGTTCGCAACCGGATCTTCATTGGTTCCCAACCGGTTCCTTTGGCCGACACGAAGTCGTGCCGGCGGGCCCGATCCACTTTTCCCTGCCCGGCATTCGCTCCGGCGTTGACACCCGAGCGCTGCCGGGCATCTAACGTGGGCAGGCGGGAGCAAGGGCTCGCGTCATTCGGTCATGTCGCTCCGAAAGCACAGCCACGGCGCCCGTTCGGTTCCCCACAAACGCCCCTACAAGGCGTCGGTGTGGTTCGCCCTGCTGCACTACCTCTCGATTGTTGCGACCCTGGTCTTCGCCTACATCCTCTACCGCACGCACGAGGAAAGGATCGCCTGGTGGCTGGTCGGCTCGATGGCCGCGATCGGCATCACCTGGCTGATGACCTACATCGCGCGCCGCTCCGCCCGCTGCCCGTTGTGCAAGGGCACGCCGCTCCTCGACACCCATGCAGCGAAGCACCGCAAGGCCTACCGGCTGCGGCCGCTGAACTACGGGATGACCGCGCAGCTCCAGGTCATCACCACCCAGCGCTTCCGCTGCATGTACTGCGGCACGCCCTTCGACCTGCTGAAGGATCACCGCCACGATCTGCCGCGGGGGGACTTCGAGTGAAACGCGGGGGATCCTTCCGGCACGATCCACCCGGGTGAATCCCGAAGTCAGTTCGCCAGTTCGACGACCTCGTTGAGGATCAGCTCGTCGCCGGGCTCGGGTTTGACCTCGTCAAAGCGGGTGATCGGATTGGCCAGCGCGCCCTCGACGGTCACTTCACCGACCCGGAGCTTGCCGAGGATGCCGCCGTTGCGGCGGATCGCGAGCACGGTGCCGGTCTGCACGTTGTCCTGGCTCTCGACGTTGAGCGTGGCGAAGCCGCCGAAGTTCGGATCCTCGACCCACTCCTGGATGGTCGCGATGAGCATCGCGTCGTTGATCAGCCGGGTTCGGCGGGCCATCTTGTTGCGATCCTCGGCGTAGCGCTCGGTGAGAAAGCCGGCCTCGGCTTCGGCGCGGGCGGCATCGGCCTGGGCTTCCTCCGCCTCGCGTTCGAGTTGCTTCAGGCGTTCCTCGAGATCGCCCACCTTCTCCTCGGCCTCGCCGCGGGTCACCAGATCGGTGCTCGACGGCTCGCTGGCCGCCTCGCGCAGGGCGAGCCGCTCCTTCTCGATCTGCAGGCGCCGGATTTCCTCCTCCATTTCGGTGAGCTGGCGGCGCATTGTGACGAGATCCTCTTCCGGCGCGTTGCTGACGCCGTCGTTCATCCGGTTGGTGAAGACCACCAGCGCCCCGAGCAGCAGCGCCAGGGTGGCTCCGAGCAGAATCTTCAGCGTGTCCATGGGGCGGAGGGTGCCGCCCCCACCGCGGGATGTCAACGCGGCTGGAAGGCGGGGTTCAGCGCAGCTTCCGGACCTCGATCCACTCCCACAGCCGCTGGTCGACCAGCGAAAGAAACGACCCGGTCCATCGATCCAGGGCCGCGCCCGCAAGAACCTCGTCACCGCCGACCAGCGTCTCGTTCATGCTTTCCGGGGTGGTGACCGAACGCACCGAAGGAAAGCGCTTCTTGAAGGCGGCCCGGGTGCGGCTCTGCATCCGGCGGTGGCCGCTGCCGGTGATCAGGTTGGTCAGGAGCAGCCCGCCGGGTCGCAACAGGCCCGCAAGCAGATCCACCCCCCAGTCCGCGCGGGTTTGCGGCCGGAAGACGTCCTCCGCTCCGGTCAGGTAGCAGTCGTCGATCACCACGTCGAAGCGCCGCCGCGACCGCCCGGCCCACTCGTAGGCGTCGCTGACGACGATTTCCGCCCCGATTGCATCAAGATCCATGTATCGTCGGGCCAGCTCGATGATTTCCGCATCGATCTCGACCGCCGTCAGCCGCGCATCCGGAAGCAGGTGGCGCAGGACCCGCAGCGAGGTGCCGCCGGCCAGTCCGAGCATCAGCACCGACTTCGGAGGACCTCCGGGCCGCAGCAAGGCCCCGGCCGCGATGTTGTCCCAGGCCAGACCGGTCAGGAACCGATCCTGGTGCCACCACGCATGAACCGCCCCGGCCACCCGAAATTCGCAGGCCTGCGCCGACTTCCAGACCTCGATGGTCTGGTGCGGGGTCTCGACATGGGAATGGTGGCGGAGTGGCAAGGCCGGCGAGCCATGACGGCTCCCACGGCCCTTGCCAAGGAAAAGCCCGGGCCTACCTCGCCGCAGCCAGGCGACGCACCATCCTGGGAAACAGCCACCAGTGGGCCGGCAGCACCGCGAACCAGTAGAGCCGCCCGAGCAGTCCCTGCGGACGGAAGGTCGCCGTCTGCCGCAGTTCATCCTGCCGCACGACGAACTCCAGCCACGCCTCGCCGGGCAGCTTCATCTCGGCGTAGAGGATCAGCCGCCCCGCCTCGCGATCGGCCAGCACCACCCGCCAGAAATCGAGCGCGTCCCCGGGACGCAGATCGACCGGGTCGCGCCGCCCGCGGCGCGTGCCGATGCCGCCCACCATGCGGTCGACCGCTCCGCGGATGTCCCAGGCCCAGTTCATCGACGGCCACCCGCGCTCGCCACCGAGCGACCACACGGCTGCCACCACCTCGTCCCGCGGAGCCGACAGCCGACAACTACGACGATCGTGGTAGACGCCGTGCTGCGGCACCTGGATCGCATCGATGAAACGCGGATCCAGCGACCCGCCGACCAGCGAGTCGACCCAGCTCGACGGCACCCGGTTCTGGGCGATCCTCGACAGGGCGCGATCGACGGCGACCGTGTAGGTGGACAAGGCCACCGGCACCAGTTGCTGGATGCGGTCGTCGCGGCAGACGGTTTCGTGCTCCAGCGAGTCGACCAGCGCGCGGGCCAGGGAAAAGCGGGTGGAGGTCATCAGGTAGAGCCACCACGACGACAACCGAGGACTGAAGAAGGGCACCGGAACGAACCATCGCCTGAGCCCGCGCACCTCGGCATAGCCGGCAAGGAGATCGCGGTAGCGCATCACGCCGGGCCCGCCGATGTCATAGGTCTCGCCCTCGGTTTCCGGCACCGCGAGCACGCCGCACAGGTAGGCGATCACGTCGCGGATCGAGATCGGCTGGCAGCGGGTGTCCACCCAGCGCGGGCAGATCATCACCGGCAGCTTCTCGGCGAGGTCGCGGACGATCTCGAACGAAGCCGACCCGGAGCCGACGATGATCGAGGCCCGCAGCACCGTGAGCGCCGCCTTTCCCCGCCGCAGCACCCGCTCGACGGCCAGCCGCGAGGCGAGGTGCGGCGAAAGCTCGCGCGACTCGTCGACCAGGCCGCTCAGGTAGATCACCCGCTTGCAGGAGCCGCGGTCCAGCCATGCCGTGAAATGCTCGGCCACCCTCTGCTCCTTCTCGACGAAGTCGCCCCCGGCACTCATCGAGTGGACGAGGTAGAAGGCCGCGTCGAGGTCATCGGGCAATTCCGGCAGCGTCGCCGGCTGCAGCAGGTCGCCCTCGATCACCTCGAGGTGCCCCTCGGGAAACTCGTCGGCGGGAAAGCGCCGCTTGTCCCGGACCAGGGCCGTCACCCGGTGGCCGGCCCCCAACAGCTCGGGGATCAGGCGCAGTCCGATGTAGCCGTTGGCCCCGGTAAGAAGCAAATTCACGCCTCACTCTTGTCTGGGCCGCGGCATTGTCCAGCACACTCCCGTCACTCCAATCCGCCCAGCGCCAGGGCCGCCCGGCGGGCCTTTTTCACCGGCCACGGCGACCGCAGCGAGCGCGCCTCGACCACCGCCCCCGCGGCGAGCAGCATCCACGCATCGCCGAGGTGCTTGGCGTCCTTCTTCGACGACTCGTGCTGGGCGGCGAGAGTTCGCCAGAAGTCGCGCTCGGCCTTGCGCGCGTCCTCGACCACGCGGCGCAGCAGGCTCCCCGCATCCGTGGCTGCCGCGGTGGCCGCGAAGGGACAGCAACGGTAGCCATCGCGCTCCAGGCTTTCCAGCAACTGATCGTAAAAGGCCTCCAGCCGCTCGCCGACCGTGCGCGGATCCTCGAGGATGCGCCGGTATTCGCTTTCCCGCCGCTGGCGCTCCTGCCCCAGCCACTCCGCGCAGAGCAGCTCCTTGCTGGGGAAATGCTGGTAAAAGGTCGCCTTGGCAATGCCGGCGGCGGCGATGATCTCGTTGATCCCCACCCGCACATAGCCGCGTTCGGCAAACAGACGGCCCGCCGCGTCGACCAGCTTCTTTCGCGCCTTGCTCATCGGCCGATGCAAACAGACCGCCTGGTCTGTTTGCGACCGAAAAGTTCGCTTCAGGCCGTGCCGGCATTTGCATTCGGGGCGACGCCCTCCCACGTTCCTCGCCGATGGAGGAGGATCTTTGCGCCACGCTGCCGGACGGACGCCGCCTCAGCTACGCGCGGTACGGCGATCCCGCCGGCATGCCGGTGATCTTCCACCACGGCTGGCCGAGCTCGCGCTATCAGGCCGCCTTTCTCGATCCGATCGCGCGGGAGCGAGGAGTCGCCATCATCGCCCCCGACCGCCCCGGCGTCGGCCACTCCGATTCCCGGCCCGGCCGCCACTTCAGCGACTGGCCCGACGATCTGGCCGGCCTCGCCGATCAGCTCGGGATCGGAGGTTTCCGGATCCTCGGCGTCTCGGGCGGCGGACCCTACGCTCTCGCCGCCTGCGCCGGCCTCGGGGATCGGATCGAGCGCGCCGCCATCCTCTGCGGTGCGCCGCCGCTGGCGGACAAGTCGGACCGCAGCCACATGCATTGGGTTTACCGGACGCTCGCCACCAGCACCCGGCTCCGCCGCATGGCCCTGCCGGGGGTGGTTCGGTTGAGCCGGTGGATGGTTGCCCGCGGCCCGGAGCGCGCTCCGATGTCCTGGATGCTCCGCAGCATTCCCGAGGTCGATCGCGAGGCGATTTTCAGCAGCGGCGGCTGGGCGGTGGTCTCGCGCAGCTTCCGCGAGGCCACCCGCCGGGGCGCCCCCGGCATGCTCGAGGACGGCGAGGTTTACCTTTCGAAGTGGGACTTCGATCCGGGGAAGATCACCGTGCCGGTCCACTTCTGGCACGGCAAGGCCGACGCCAACCTGCCCTTCGAAGTCGCCCGGAAACTCGCCGCCACCGTTCCCACGGCCGAGACCTCATGGATCGAGGGCCAGGGCCATTATTCCCTGCCCGTGAACCACGCCGGCGAGGCGTTGGATTGGCTCAAGGAGGGCTGAAACAGGAGAGACCCGGCCACGTCCGCCGACCCGCCCAGCGGCGATGGCGCCACATGTTGGTAGCCGGGGGTCGAGTCCGCGCAGCCCATCATGCTCCGGCCCGGGGGCCGTGCCGGACGCGGGAGGCGTCACACGATGGTAGCCGGGGGTCGGGTCCGCGCAGCTCATCATGCTCCGGCCCGGGGGCCGTGCCGGACGCCGGAGGCGTCACATGATGGTAGCCGGGGGTCGAGTCCGCGGAACGCGGACGACCACCCCCGGTCCCGCGCGACCGGGTAATCCGCACCCCGGCAGGGGTGCCATGCTTTGGGCTGGCCCCACCGAACCCGACTTTTGTATGTTCAAACGAACGCCATGCCATCCACCTACACGAGTCTCCACTACCACCTGATCTTCTCCACCAAATGCAGGCAGCCATGCATCGAGAAGTCCTGGCGCGATGACCTCCACCGCTATCTGCACGGCACCGCCGAAGGGCTCGGGGGTTACCCCCGGATCGCGGGCGGCATCCACGATCATGTGCATCTGCTGGTTTCCCTGAAACCCACCGCGTGTCTCTCCGACTTCGTCCGTGAGCTCAAGAAGGCCTCATCCTCGTGGGTGGGCCAAAGCCACCTGCCCGGGTTCTCGTGGCAAAACGGCTACGCCGCACTCACCGTGAGTCCATCGGCCCGCAACGAGGTGATGCGCTACATCGCCCGTCAGGAAGAACACCATCGTGTGCGGACGTTTCGCGACGAGTTGGTGGATTTTCTGGAGCGTGCCGGAGTCGATTACGACGAACGGTATCTGGATTGAGCAACCACCTTGCATGGCACCCCTGCCGGGGTGCGGATTTCCGGCGACTCATTACCGGGGGTGTCGCTCGTGCCTCGCTCAACCCCCGGCTACCATGATTTGACGCCTCCGGCGTCGGAAAACTCGACTGTCGTGAGTGTCATTTACCGGGAACGATCCCTAGAATCTTTGATTCATCCAGCCCGCCCCAATACCTGCTGTCCAGAGCATTTGAGACGTTATCGCTGAGGACAAAATACCGGCCGGCCCTGAGTTTGTATGGAAACGATATCGGACCCGGAGCACTTGAGGATGGGAGAGGTGTGGGCCTCCTATATTTGCCGATTTTGACATGCTTAGGCAACGGCATCACTCGGCCATTTACCACGAGCTGACCCGAATGGATATCGACCGTCTCACCTGGCACGCCGACGATCCTGGAAATCCAGTGTCCTTTCCCGGATAGCGGAGATTCGAAGACGATTACGTCCCATCGCTTTGGCGGGCTGTGGAGTCGATCGACTGAAACCATCTCACCAGCACGGATCGTCGGCTCCATGCTCGACGAAGCTTGCTTCAGCCTCTTGGTGCAGGACGTCATACATGACGCCAGAATCCCAATGACCACCCAACTCCGAATTTTCCTGCTCATTTGATCTCCATTCTCCGGATCTCCCTCACCGATACCTTACCCGCTTCTTCGCGGGCTTCTTCTTCGGCGTGCCGCCGTCCTTGAGCTGGGCGATCTGGTCGCGGAGGTGGGCGGCACGCTCGAACTCGAGCTTGGCCGCGGCATCGCGCATTTCCTTCTCCAACTCGGCGATGACCCGCACCTTGTCGTAAACCTCCTCGTCGTCGGCGACCAGGGATCGATTGAGCTTCTCCGCGCTCTCGCGCTGGTTGGAGTAGAGGTGCAGGCTCTCCTGCACCGCCCGCTTCACGCTCTGCGGCGTGATCCCGTGCTCGTCGTTGTAGGTGACCTGCTTCTCCCGGCGATACTCGGTGACGTCGAGCAGGCGCTGGATCGAATCCGTCACTTGGTCGCAGAACAACACACACTCGCCGTTGATGTGCCGGGCCGCGCGCCCCGCGGTCTGGATCAGGCTGGTCTCGTTGCGCAAAAAACCCTCCTTGTCGGCGTCGAGGATGCACACCAGCGAGACCTCGGGCAGGTCGAGCCCCTCCCGCAGCAGGTTGATCCCGACCAGGATGTCGAACTCCGCCGCGCGCAGCTGGCGGAGGATTTCCACCCGCTCGACCGCATCCACGTCGGCATGGATGTAGCGGACCTTGAGCCCGACATTCTGCAGATACTCGGAAAGATCCTCGGCGGTCTTCTTGGTCAGCGTGGTCACCAGGATCCGCTGGCCCTTCTCAACCCGCTGGCGGCAGAGCTCGATGGTCTCGTCGATCTGGCCCTTGAGCGGCTTGAGCGTGATCACCGGATCGAGCAATCCGGTCGGGCGGATGATCTGCTCGACGACCAGCGGCAGGCCGGGCTTGCCGACGTCGAAGTCCTCGACCGGCTCATCCGCCCCGCTGAGCCTGAGGTTCATCTTCCGGATGTCGAAGATGGTCAGCCCCCGGTCGCCGTCCCTGCCCTTGGTCGGGATGAAGCCGGCGTTGTCCGGGCGCGAGTTGACCATTTCAAAAGGCCCCGGGGTCGCGGAAACGTAGAGCCGCTGCCCGGTCATCTTCATGAACTCGTCGAACCGGAGCGGCCTGTTGTCGAGCGCGCTGGGAAGCCGGAAACCGTGGTCGACGAGCACCGTCTTGCGGCTACGATCCCCCTCGTACATCCCGCCGATCTGCGGGATGCTCACGTGGCTCTCGTCGATGAGCGTGAGGAAGTTGTCGGGGAAGAAGTCGAGCAGCGTGTAGGGCCTGGCCCCGGGCGGCCGCCCCGTCAGGTGGCGCGAGTAGTTCTCGATCCCCTGGCAGAAGCCCATCTCGCGCATCATCTCGAGGTCGTAGTCGGTGCGCATCCGCAGACGCTGCGCCTCGATCAGCTTGCCCTGGCTCTCGAACTCCGCCACCCGCGCGTCGGCCTCCTTGCGGATCTCGACCATCGCCTTCTTCATCTTGTCGCCGGGGGTGACGAACTGCTTGGCCGGGAAGAAGGTGTGGCGGTCCACCGACTCGATCCTCGTCCCGGTGAGGGTATCGATGGTGGAAATCCGGTCGACTTCGTCGCCGAAGAACTCGACCCGCACCGCCGTCTCGTCGAGATAGGCCGGATGGACCTCGACCACGTCGCCGCGCACCCGGAACTTGCCGCGACCGAAGGCGATGTCGTTCCGCTCGAACAACAGCGAGACGAGGCTTTCCAGGAACTGGTCGCGGCCGACCTGCTGGCCGACCCACACCGGCACCATCATGCCCTCGTAGTCCTCGGGTGAGCCGAGACCGTAGATGCAGCTCACCGAGGCCACCACGATCGTGTCCTCGCGGGTGAGCAGCGAGCCCATCGACGACAGCCGCAGGCGCTCGATCTCGTCGTTGATCGACGAATCCTTCTCGATGTAGGTGTCGGTCCGCGGGATGTAGGCCTCGGGCTGGTAGTAGTCGAAGTAGCTGACGAAGTACTCGACCGCGTTGTTGGGGAAGAAGTTCTTGAACTCGGAGTAGAGCTGGGCGGCGAGCGTCTTGTTGTGGCTCATGATGAGCGCGGGCCGGCCGATGCGCTCGATCACCTTGGCCATGGTGAAGGTTTTCCCGGATCCGGTGACTCCCAGCAGCGTCTGGTGGGCGTTGCCGGCCTCGAGCGACTTCACCAGCTTCTCGATCGCCGGGCCCTGGTCGCCCTGCGGCTCGTAATCGCTGACCAACTCGAATGCCATCCGCCGATTCCTAAGCCCGCCGGGCGTGGGCCGCAAGTGGCGCAAGCCGATGGCTTGCGAGAGATTTCCGGGACTCCGTCCCGGAATGGTGCAGGGCCGCGCCGGCGGCACGACCAACTCCCGCAAGCCAGCGGCTTGCGCCACGGCCCCATTTCCGTCATGGATGCTCCGGCGTGACCCTCCTGTTTTACGATGATCGTCCGCTTTTCGGCGGCCACGAGGCGATGACCCTGCTGGGGTTGGAGGCGCTTCTCGAGGAACCGGGCATCCGGATCCACTTCATCGCCTGCGAGGAGAACACCACGCTGGTCAAGCGACTGGGGGAACTTGCCGCCCGCTTCCCGAACCTGTCGGTCGAGGAAACCGACGAACGCGTGACCCACTTCGAGGCGATCCGTCATTTCTTTTTCCGTGGCCGGATCGCCGACCTTTCGGCCACCCTCCGCCGGCTGGAGCCCGATGCCGTGATCTCGGTCCAGGGCGGCATCGAACCCTCCTCCCTCGGCATTCTCGCCGCGCGGAAATGCGGAGTGCGGGCCATCAGCTTCCTGGCGATGCCGCATTCCTACCAGACCATGGGCGCCAAGCTCGGGCGCCTGCTCGACTGGGGCACCCCGACGCTGATCGAGCGGCCGGATGCCTTCATCACCAGCTGCGACGCCCTCGCCGCGCATCTTCACGAACGCGGTGCCAAGGTTCCGGTCGAAGTCGTCCTTCCCGGGATCGACACCGAGCGTTTCGTCCCCGCGGATCGCGACGAATGCCGGAAGGAACTGGGCCTGCCGCCCGGCGTTCCGCTTTTCGCCTGCGTCGGCCGGGTCGAGATCCGGCAGAAGCAGCAGGACCGGCTGATCCGCGCCCTCTCGCGTCCGTCGCTTTCCGAATGCCATCTGGTGATCGCCGGCGACGGCCCTGACAGCGAACTCGTCGACCGCCTGATCGAGGCGCGGAAACTCGGCGACCGGGTGCGGCGCATCCCATGGGCCAACACGGCGAAGCTCTATCCGGCGGCCGACGCGGTCGTCATCCCTTCCCGCTACGAAGGCGTGCCCCTGGTGATGCTTGAAGCGCTGGCCTGCGGAACCGCGGTGCTCGGCGCCGACCGCGACGGCATGCACGACATCCTTCCCGACGATTTCCACATCGACGCCAACTCCAGCGCCGCCGTCGCCGCCGCCTTGAGAGACTACGTGGACCGGGGCATGCCGCCTCCGCCCGAGGAACTCTGCAACCGCGTCCGGCAGGGCATGAGCATTCCCGGGTTCCAGAAAACCTTCCGCCGCACGGTGCTCGACCTCGTCGCCCCCCACTGACCCTCGATGCCGGTTGCCGAACCCCATAAGGAGCTGCGTTTCACCCGAGCGGCCCAGGCCGTGCCGTTCTGGATTCTCGCCGCAGCAGCGGCGGCGGCGGCGATCACTCTGTTCACCGTCGGGCTCCATCAGGATGAAAACCCCGACCTGCCCTCATCGGCCTGGGCCATCCTGCCCGCAGTGCTGTGCTGGGCATCGCTGCGGGTCGCCCTCCACTGCACCCGCCGCGCCTATCTGATCCTCAGCCCCCTCGGGGTGGAGATCTTCCCCTTCTTCCGCCCGGTGGCCGGCATGCAGATGATCCCGTGGGGGCAGATCCACTCGGTGGAAGTTGGAAAACATTACGTCACCCTCCATTTCGACGCCGGACAGCAGGCCGGCATCCACCTCGACCTCGCCCCCATCCCCAAGGCAAGGCGCCCACTCCTCGGAAAAGCCCTCCAGGGCCGCGTCTCCCAAGAAACCGCCGCCGGGAAAGAGGAAACCGAATGAACCCGACGACCCGCCCGATCGCGCGCTTTGCGCTTTGGAACCCGGCCCTTCGAACTTAGAACTTCCCCGCGATGCGCCCACCCAGCCTCCAGATCCAGTCCGTCGAGGACGCCTTCGGCCGCAACAGCTGGCACTGCGAACCGGTCGAGGGCAAGGACGTGCTCCGCTCGGTCTTCTCCGGCCACCACACCCGCATCGAGCTGATCGCCCAGGCCTACACGCCGATGAACGCGCTCGCGATCATCGGCGAGACCCCGCTGCCGCTCGACGACGACCATCTCCCCGCCGGCCTCGAACTGCTCGCCCGGGCCAACAAGAACCTCAACCTCGGCGGCTTCGAGTACGACATCGACCGCCAGCGCCTCGTCTTCCGCATCACCAACCTCTTCGACCGCGAGAAATACGACGCCGACATCATCACCTCGATGGTCCACTGCACGGTCGCCGAGCTCGACCGCATGGCGCCGTATGCCATGACCATCGTCAAGACACCCGCCGACCTGCTCGACGACCTCGACCTCGAGCTGCTGCTGATGCGCGAGGACCTGATTCCCCCGGTGCCGGGTGACGATGAGGCAACGCCGTAGTCCGGATCCCGCCCGAAGTTCCAAGTGAGAAGTCCCAAGTTCCAATGAAGAATCTGCTTTTCCTCTTCCTCGCCGCTGCCGCTCCACTGGCGGCCAATGATCATCCGGCCGACGCCTGGGAGCTGACCCTCGAGTCGGGCTACACGTGGAATGTCGGCTCGAACACGCCGATCGACTACGAGATCGTGCCGACCCAGCTGACCCTGCGCACGCCGACCCACCTGACCTGGTGGGAGGATGAGAACGGCGCGCGACTCATCGTCCGCGGCCGTTTCTCGCTGATGATGGAAACGATCAGCGTGGGGCCGGAAAGCTATTACTTCGGCCTCTCCGGCGCGCCTTCCATCGAGTACTGGTTCCCCGGAGCCAAGACCTCCGCCTTCTTTTCCATCGGCGGCGGCGTCGGCCTGACCGATTCGACCAATGTGCCGGGTGGCCAGGGTCAGGACTTCACCCTCAACTGGTTCGCCCACCTCGGGCTGCGGCAGGAAATCGCCGAGAACCTCTCGCTACTGGGTGGGGCGTACTTCGTCCACCACTCGAACGGCGGCCAGACCTCGCCCAACCCCGGCATCGACGCCCTCGGCTTCACCGTGGGCCTCGGCTGGCGGTTCTGAAAGACCGCGCCGTCACGCATCGGGCCGCCGCGGGAGCAGGCCGGCGGCTGATGTCGTCTTCGGGGATTGCCCGGCTGCCCCCAACCTGTTAGTCCGTCCCGGCATGCAGGCATGGTTCATCTCCCGCGAAGGGAAGGAGGAAGGCCCCCTCACCGCCGCCCAGATCGGCACGATGCTCTCGGCCGGGGTCATCCGCGCGGGCGACACGCTGGCCCGCAAGCAGGAGGCCACCGACTGGAAGAAACTCGCCGAATCGGGCGTGCTTGCCGAGGCCTCGATGGCCGATCTCAAGAGGCCCGACGGCCTCCCCGTGCCCTCGGCGGTGAAGGCACAAATGGCCCGATCCGCCGCGGCCCCGGTCGGGCAACCGGCGGATCCAGCCCCTGCCGCCGCTCCAGCCGGAAGCACCCTAAAGATCGATCCCTACCAGACACCGGCGAACTTCGAGGTCGGCCCCGGCTTTCAAGACGGCCCGATCGAATATCCGGGCATCGGCCGACTGGCCTACTTCCTTCTGCAAATGGCGGTCACCGTCATCACCTACGCCCTTCTCTTCATCGGCATCAAGATCTCCGCCGGATCCGGCCTTGAGGGAATCGCGCTGGTCGGCATGGTCGCGATCTTCCTCGGAACCATCGTCGGCTTCTACCTCGGCGTGAAGCGGGTCCAAAACCTCGGCATGTCCGGCTGGGCCATCCTCTGGAGCTTCGTCCCGATCATGAGCATCTGGATCGGCTGGCGCATGTACGCCTGCCCTCCCGGCTACGAGTACCACCGGGAACTGGATGCCGCGGGCAAGGTGCTGACCTGGGTGATGGTCGGCCTGGTCATCCTGATGGTCGTGCTGAACATTGCCGCCGTGTTCCTCGGCGACAGCAGCTACTGATCCGGGGAGCGCAGCGAAACTCACCGTCATGGAAATCTTCCATACGCTTGTCACCAGCATCGCGCTGCTGCTGCTGTTGCTGGCCGTTCTCCGCCACCGTCAGGCGCCCCTTCCCCTGGCGCTGCGGATCGGCACCATCTTGGCTCCCTGCGGCGAGATCTTCGCCATCGCCGAAGCCTTGCTCGGACCCGAGGCGATCAACGCGCTGCTGGCCGGCGAGTATTCCCTGAATGAAACGGGCTCGACCATCCAGATCAACAACACCGAGGTTTCCCACACCTACTTCGCCGTGATGCAGATTTTCCATCTGATCACCACCGGCGGCATGTTCCTCATCGCCGTGGGGATGCTGATTCTCGTGCGGCGGTTCATCCGCCAGATGCACCCCCTACCCGGACAAGCGTGATGGACTGGCTGGTGTTTTCCTTCCTCTCGTCGGCCATCTCGCTGGTGGCAATCACCGGATCGGTGCTGATGGCGCTCGCCTTCTGGAAGCTGGACCTGTTGATCCGCACGCCTGCGAGCCGGATCGGCCTCGGCGCAAGCCTGCTCGGCCTCGGCCTGTGGCTGTTCTACGGGATGCTCTGGTGCGCGAGCATGCTGCCCATGGACATCATGCAGTGGGTCTACAAGGTCTACGAGATCGCGATCATCTGGAACTCGCTCTGGATCCTCACGACCCTCTCCACCGCCACCTCGCTCCTGTGTCTCGCCTGGACCCTGCACCACGGGATGCACCCGGCACGACAAGTCCCGTGAAGGACCGCGTGGCTTTCGCTGGCCATCCGGCAGGCAACGCCCGATGGTCCCGGCGCGCCCGCCCATGTCCCTCCTTTCCGCCAAAGACCTCCGGCTCTCCTACGGCCACCAGACGCTGCTCGACGGCGTCACGCTCGCCGTCGAAGCCGGTGAAAAGGTCGGACTCGTCGGTCGCAACGGCTGCGGCAAGACCTCCCTGCTGAAGATCCTCACCGGCCAGGATGCCGCCGACTCGGGCGAGATCGCCACCCAGCGCCAGTTGCGCATCGGCCACCTGCCCCAGGAGTTCGAACTCGATACGGAGAAGTCGGTCCACGAAAACATCGCCGCCGGCGCGGCGGACGTGGTCGAGGCCATCCACCGCTACGAGCAGGGCGACGGCTCCGAGGCGGAGCTCGCCGCACTGCTTGAGCTCATCGACCACGCCGATGGCTGGAATCTCGATTCCCGCATCCAGGCGCTCTCCAACGCCCTCGGCACCGCCCCGCTCGACGCCCCCACCGCGCCGCTTTCCGGCGGGGAAAAGCGCCGGGTCGCGCTGTGCCGGGCGCTCGCCTCGCAGCCCGACCTGCTGCTGCTCGACGAGCCGACCAACCACCTCGACGCCGATTCGATCCGCTGGCTCGAAGACTTCCTCAAGAGCTACGGCGGGGCGGTCATCTTCGTCACCCACGACCGCTACTTCCTCGACGTCATCGCCACCCGCATCGTCGAGATCGACCACGGCAAGGCCTACTCGCACCCCGGCAACTACACCGCCTTTCTCGAGTCGAAGGCCATCCGCCGGCAGGTCGCCGAGCAGACCGAGCGCCGCCGCCAGCGTTTCCTCCGCGAGGAGCTGGAATGGGTCCGCGCCGGGGTCAAGGCGCGCACCACCAAGTCGCGCCACCGGCTCGACAAGTTCTACGAAATCGAAGGCATGGAGGCCCCGCCCGAGGAGCGGGAAATGGACCTCCTCATCCCGCCGGCCCCGCCGCTCGGCGACCGCGTGGTCGAGCTCGAGCAGGCTGGGGTCAATGTCGGCAGCGAAAGCTCGCCGCGCTGGCTGTTCCGCCGTCTCACGCTCTCGCTGCGCGCCGGCGAGTGCACCGGCATCGTCGGCCGCAACGGCGTCGGCAAGACCACCCTGCTCAAGCTCTGCCTCGGCATGATCGAACCCAGCGAAGGCACCGCCCGGATCGGCAAGCGGGTGAAGGTGAACTACATCGACCAGACCCGCATGGAGCTCGACGGCACCGGCTCGCTGCTCGACGAGGTGGCCGAGGGCAACGAGAAGCTCCACTTCGGCGACCAGCTCATCGGCGCCCGCGCCTACCTGCGGCGCTTCCTGTTCTCCGACGACCGGATCAACGAGCGGGTCGACCTGCTCTCCGGCGGCGAGCGCGCGCGGCTGATGCTCGCCAAGGTGCTCAAGACCGGCGGCAACCTCCTGGTGCTCGACGAGCCGACCAACGACCTCGACCTGCCCAGCCTGCGCATGCTCGAGGAAGCCGTCGCCGACTTCGACGGCGCGTCCATCGTCGTCTCGCACGACCGCTACTTCCTCGACCGCATCTGCGACCGCATCATCGCCTTCGAGGACGACGGCATCCACGTCACGCCCGGCAACTACTCCTACTATCTCGAAAAGCGCGGGCAGCGCGAAGCCATCCACCGCGCCCAGGCGCAGGCCGCCGCCCGCGAGGCCGAGGCCCGGCGCCGCGCCGCGGAGAAGCCCGCCGACAAGCCGCGCAAGATCACCCTCGCGGAACGAAAGGAACTCGAGGGCATCGAGGATGAGATCATGAAGGCCGAGGCAAACGCCGCCGCGCTCGAGGCGAGGCTTAACGACCCCGACTTCCAACAGAACCACTTCGACGAAGTCCCCGCCGTCGTCGCCGAACTCGACGCCGCCAAGGTCGAGGTCGAGCGCCTCTACGCCCGCTGGGAAGAGCTGGGCTCGCTGACTTCCTGAAGGCGGCCGGGCCACGCGATCGCGCTTCAGGATCGCGGCGGGTAGCCACGGGGTTCACCCCGTGGATTGGCGCACAACGAAATTCCTGAGCCCTTCAGCGCGCGCAGGCGAAACAGTCTCAAGCGGCAATTTGCGACCCGCCTACGCTCCTCCGGGTACCGTCCCGAAATCCCAAACCTCGGCATAGCTTCCGGCTGTTTCCCCGCGTTCGTCCAGGGCAAGCGAAGCCTCGGCATGCAGTTGCTCCTCCTTCTGCCCGGGCTCACCCGAGCATCCGGCAAAAACCAGGAGCGCGACTGCTGCGAACCGAAGTCGCCACAGCGGTCTGCCGATGAATTTCGACCGGGTGTTCACTCCATGTCATACCACTGACCAGTCTGACTTTCTTCCATCCAAACCCATCAGGACTGTTTGCATGAAACCCCTGCCACCCGATCCGGTCACAAGCGGAGAACCTCAGTAAAGAGCCGCGGGATGCTTCAGTTTTTCACGGGGGCACCTCGAGCCTCAGGGACTGGACGATACCGAAGCGTCGAGCAGAAATCCCATTCCCGGCTTCCAGCGGTTACTCCACTCGCCGCTCAACCACCACCTCCTCCAAGCCCGGCCGAAAGGCGTCCTGCAACCGGACCCGAAAAAGAGATTTTCTCGAAGCAATTTCTCGAATGGCAATGCCTCCGATCTCTGATGAAGGAAAGAAACTCTTCGCTTCCCAGACGCGCATGGGGCACCACCGACAAGCTCAGCACCGGCGGCGGCGAGCCAGCATCCCGGCTACCCCGATCGGCAGCAGAGCCAAGGAGGAAGGCTCCGGCACGGCGGTGATGGAGAGAGCCTTGATGTCCACAAGAAGATCGGCGTTGGATCCCATCGTAAACGCGATCTGACCACTCGTCGGTGAGACTCCGTTCCAACCGAACGCGATCCCACCCGCGGTTCCGTTCGGATCCTGAGTGGTAAGTTCTCCAGCGGTGATCGTGCCGTCCTGGGATTGCCAGAACGCACTTCCGCCCGTCCCGGTCGTCAGGCTGGTGGGTGCTTGGGCGCCGGTGTTGTTGTCACGCCCCACGAACCCAAGGAGGTTGTAGGTCAGGCCGTCATTCAACCCGGAAATGAAGAAGGTGATCGCAGCCGTGTCCTGGATGAACAAGCCGTCGACGGTCGCAGTGGATGCAAAGGCGCTGGCCGCCAGGGGTGCCACGGTTCCGGTGAAGTTGCCACCAGCCCCCGCCACACCGAAATCCGGGGATGATCCTGCCGTGGTGAGCGTGGCATCCAAGGACCACCCGCTGGCCACGCCGGTGATGTCGTTCAGCAAGACCTGATTGGGTGTCCCGCCACCACCGCCGGTCCAGACATTCACGTTCGTTCCGGCCGCCTCGTCGACATTCTCGCTCAGGGAGATGTTGTTGTAAACTTCGCCCGGTCCCGTGGTCGCCGAGACCGCGCCAAAATCAATTTTCACGGTCGTCGCAGCGGAAGCCACTGCGGTCAGACCGAGATGTGCCATCAATGGGAGAAGTTGGAATTTCATGGAAGATCGATTCGGTTGGCATCGTCGGAAGCGGAAACCTTGCCGGCGGTGGATTGATCCACGGCAAGCCGCGAGGGAAGGAGGGAAGGGCCGCATCGTAAGGGATGACAAACATGCACGCAAGCACAATCGGTATTTTCCCGAAGGAAAGCACCATCTGCCCTACCCCGGCCAGCACCCGGATCGAGAAATTGGTGGCAACATCGTGGTACCGCCCGGATCGGATCGAGCGGCCATCCCATCGAGGCGTCTTCAGTTGCTGAAGTTCTTCACGAATCTGGACGGCTGTTATCCCTAGCCAAGAAGGGGAACCCTTCACCTTGTCCTCGGCAACTCCGCGACCCACGACGCACCTGATACCAATGAACGGGATAGGCTGGTAGAGTGGCCGGAGTGATTTTTCTTCAGCTCAAACCGTGCCGAGGACGCAGTGCTGGCACCGCAACAAGAATCCGATGCCACTCTTCGAGACCGCACCCCGGAAAAGACCTCCGACAAACTCAGTGAATGGTTTCTTGAGCGAACTTGGCGCGGAGGAAACTAGGGAGTCCACTCGAGTCGATAGAAGGCCTTGCCTGCCGGTGGAGTGCTGTCGATGAAGGTCTGTTCGGTCGCACCGGTTACTGGCGATTGAATCGGATCAGGGAAGGTTCCGAGATCCGTTCCCCTGTACAGCGTGTAGGTCGTGGCAGGATCCAAGCCCGTGGCCAGGATCTCCAACTCCGCACCAGCATTGAAGCCGATCACCGTGACCTGAGGGCCCTGAGCCTCCACGGCGGACAGCCCGCGAATGACAAAACCGGAGCCTTGGGACACCAGCTCGTAGCGGCTCAGGTCGGTGATTCGGGTCTGGTCGATGCCGAACTTTCCGGCCGCGATCAAGGCCTCGAAATCCGCCTGGCTGATGTTGTCGATGAAGACATTCGCGGTCGTATCGGCGGGAAGGTCGATGAATGAGCCTCCCTCGATCGTGATCACGTCGGTGGGGACTGCCGCAGTTGCGGCGTCGAATTGCAGCGTCCCTCCTTCGAGCACCCGGATGAAGCTTGGGAATCCGGCATAGGCCCCGAGAAAGACGTCGCGCAGAACGATTGTGGCGCCGTTCCCAACCTCGATCCAGGCGTTGTTGTTGAGGAGGGTCCGTCCAGCGGTGGCGGTGACGAGCGCACCGTCGCCCAAGGCAAGCGTGGCGTTGTCGTTCACTTCGACCTGGCCGGCGGTGATGGACCCGTTGGAGATCGTGCTGCCCGCCGAACGCCAGATGCGCAGCCGCACCTCGGCGTTGAGCGCGCCGCCGTTGGAGATGGCGAATGTGCTGCCATTGTGGAAACGGAGATAGTCCGTTCCTGCCGTCGTCTGGGTGAGCGTGGCGCCATTGATCGTAAGCAGGCTGCCATCGGTGAAGGTGAGCTGGCCCAGATAGTTTGCGGTGCCGCTCGAAATGATGGCGTCATCCTCTCCGGCGATCCGCGGCACCTCGCCGCCGACCCAGTTGCTTCCCACCGACCAATCGGCGTCGCTCCCGCCCCAAACCACTTGGACGACCTGCAATCCTTCACCGATCTCGACGCCGTTGCCGATGGCGACGAGCGAGTAGCCGTCGGGATTGACGTAGCGGACGCCACCGAGTCCGAACCTGCCGGTCGCGATCATGGCCTCGACCTCCACGATGCTGATGTTGTCGATGAAGACCGTGCCCGTCGTTCCGCTGGGGAAGTTGACCAACGATTGCCCGGAGATGGTGATCACGTCCGTTGCCGTGCCGAGACCGGCGGCATCGAGTTCCAACAGGGCTCCGTTGCCGATCCCGATGGTGCTGGGAGTTCCGCCGGTGTCGCCGAGCGAGAGATCACGAAAGGCGAGAGTGGAGGCGTTGAGGGTGATGCTGCTGCCACCATCGAGCGAGCTCTGGCCGGAATCCGCGGTGAGGAGGGCGTTGTCGGAAACGGTCAGCGAGGATCCGTTCGAGAGTTCAAGGCGTCCGGTGGTGATGGTGCCGTCGGAGAGGGAGTTGCCCGTCGACGCATTGATCGAGAGCAGCACCTGGGCGTCCAGTTCACCCCCGTTCGAGACGGCGAATCGGGAACTGCCTTGGAATCCCAGCGATTCGGAGGTGGCGGTCGTTTGTCGGAGAATGCCTCCATTGACGGTGAGGAGACTGCCGCCCGTGAAATCGAGTTGGCCGGCGAAGTTGGCGGTTCCGGAGGGAATGAAAACGTCCGAAGTTCCGTCCGTGACCGGCACCGAGCTCTCCACCCAGTTCGCGGGCACGGTCCAGTCGTCATCCGTCCCGCCCCATGTCAGCGAATTGGAGGCGCTGCTGGAAAAGGCATTGTAAAGCGACGCGATCTGACCGGCGCTCAAGGCCGTGTCATAAGAAGCCACGCCGAACATGCTTCCGGTGGCGAGATCGGAAGTGCCGGTCGACCGCGCACCGAGCATTCCTTGGCCGCCATCCATCCGCCAATTGGTCTTGGCGGCATGGGTTTCGGCGAAGATTCCGTTGATATACATGTCCATCTCGCCGTTGGACCTCCGGACAAACACCACGTGGACGGTTTGGTCGAAAATCGAATCGGTGGTGAGCGAGTAATCGGAAATTCCCTCCAACGTGATCCCGAACTTGCCGGTGTTGTTCCACTGTTCGAGCTTGAACTGGTTCTTCTCGCTGCCGGGCGACCATCCGCCGACGGTCCCGATGGTGATGGAATTCCCGACATTCTCGAAGTTGAAAAGGAATTCCACGGTAGCGCCGTCCACCGGCTTGTCGCCCAAGGCATCAAGGGCTCCGAAGTCATAGGCGACGCCGGTGCCGCCGGCGTTCCGGTCGAAGGTCCAGCCCGCCCCGTTGTTGTCCGAGGCGGTGACGTTGCCGGTGGTCGCCTGGGCCGTGGCGATCCACTGGGTGATGGCTGCATCGGCCGGGATGCTAAGCATGCACGCCGGAAAAGCCATCGCCACAATGGTATTCTTCAAGGTGGATCTCATGAAAGGGGTTGGATGATCGTGATTGGCGGATAGGAGACCTCCGCTCCGTTGCCCGGGTGAGGCAGGGGAGCATCGGGAAAAATCGGGATCATATCCTGAAGCTACGGTCTTCTCCGGGAAAGGGAGCACCGTCTCCCCTTCCCCGACCAGCACTTGGATCGACAAATTGGTGGCAACTTTTTGTTACCACCCAGCTCCGATTGAGCGAGCATCCCATCCAAGCGCTTTGGGGTCGTGAAACTGCCATCGATGGGATAACAGCCTGCCATGAAGCGGCCGATCGAGAAGACCAGCCTGCCTGCGCAGGTCGCCCGCCACATTCGGGAGGACATCTCCTCGGGAGTTTGGAATGATCGTCTCCCGGGACGGCGGCTGCTCGCGCAGCGCTATCAAGTGAGCCAGCGCACCTGCTCGGCGGCGGTGGCGCTCCTCGAGCGGGATGGGATGCTCGGAACGGCGGAGCCCGGCAAGGGGCCTCGGATTCTCCCGGCCGCGATCGAAATGCATGCCGACTCCCGCACCCCGGTGCTGTTGATCCTCCACCAATCGCTGGTTCCCATTCCCCATGACGAGGAACTTCTGCTTCGCGCCCTCCAAGAGGCGTGGGAGCAAGAGGGTGGCCGCGTCGTATGGCAGGGTGTCGATTTCCAGTATCGCAAGTCTCCGGGAAGCAGGATCGAGACGCTGATCGCGCGACATTCGGCGGACGCCATCGTCACACTCTGCCCGGGCGGCACCTGGCCTGACGAAACCAGCAAACGACTGCCGACGTTCCAGCTTGGCGGCCCGCCTCCGAGGGAGCATGCCGCGACGCTTCTCGCCTTCAGTGTAAGCTGGGAGGTCAGCCGCGTCGTTCGCCATCTTTCGGAACGGGGCCACCGGCGCATCCTCGCCACCACGGAGTACCCGTGGATGGTACCCTCCCTGATCGAGGGCATGCGCAACGCTGACGAGACGGACCGGGCACCCGACTCACTCGATCGATTCTGCCAGGCCTGCACGACTCCGGCTCCAGAGGCCTGGATCCGTTTTTGGCAGGAGAACTTCCTGCACCTCGAACCCACGGCGGTGATCGTCGATACGGACTGGCAATTGTTGTCCCTCTACGGCTTCTGCGCCCGGGCGGGCCTCAGGATTCCCAATAGGCTTTCCGTGGTGATGATGGGGTTCAACCCACTGCTGGAGTGGCTCCATCCGAAGCCGACCATGATGTGGTTTCCAAATGATGAGGTGGTCAGGCAATTCAAGAAGTGGATCGGCCGAGGAATGGAAAGTACCGGCAACCATCTGGTGGAGATGACGTTCAAGCACGGTGAAAGCGTGGCGGGAGCGGGGTAATACCGCGTCGACCCAAATGGTCACGAACGCTCCCTCGGCCGAGAAAACGTTCCAGCCCGGGGCTTGCGGACACGTTCCGCAGAGCATCGGGGGGCTGGACCCGAGAAATCAGGTTCCCATGAAGTGTTTCACCTCTCCAATGTCGGCCCACTTGATCCTACCGGCGGCATCTTGAAGGAGCACTTACCCGGTCGTGAGATCACGATTCCATGGCAGGTTCAGGGCTTCTGCCCCTCGATCTCCTTGATCAGCCACTTGGTGAAACCGATGGTGGAGTGCGGGTCGGTTTCCGGGCCCGCGGGCCGCCTCATTCAGCCGAGCCCTGAAAAAGCGATCTCCTGGCAGTCCCCACCCGATCCGCGCTCCCCGACCCGCGGGCCGGGAATTTATCAGGACTCGAGAAACGCCTTCAGCCTGCCCAACCCTTCCTCGATCTGGTCGATGTCGATTCCCGAATAAGCGAGACGGATGTATCGCTCGCTCTCGCCCGGCACGGGCCGCCCGAAATGCAGCCGCGTGCAGAATGACACCCCGGTCGCCTCGAGGCATGCCTTGCGGAACGCGTCGTAGCTGTCGAAACCCCGGTTTGCCATCGCCCCGGTCACGTTGGGGAACAGGTAGAAGGTGGCCTCGGGGACCGCGCAGCGGACCCCCTCGATCGCGTTGAGCGCCGCCGCCGCCGCATCCCGCCGCTGCTTGAGCGTCGCCACAATCTGGTGGACCTCGGTCGGGTCGCCGGTCAGGCCCGCCAGGCCGCCATACTGGACGAAATGGTTCGAGCACGACTCGTCGTTGACGTTCAGCTTGGCGATCACGTCGATCACGTCCTTCGGACCCACCGCGGCCCCAAGCCGCCAGCCGGTCATCGCATACTTCTTCGAGAAGGTGTAGAGGATGACACAGCGCTCGAGCATGTCCGGAAGACTCACGAAAGAACGGCTCTCCCCCGAATAGCGGATCTCGAAATACGCCTCGTCGCACAGCACCGTGAGGTCGTGCTCGCGGACGATCGCCGCCAGCCGCTCGAACTCCTCCGGACTCGCCTCGGCACCGATCGGGTTCTGCAGGTCGTTCAACACCAGCACCCGCGTCTTCGGGGTGATCTGTCGCTCGATCGCATCGATATCGATGGCAAAACCGGCGTCCGACTCGAGATAGCCGTACGGCAGTGCGGTGCCGCCGTGATACTCGATCTGCGACTCGTAGATCGGATAGCCCGGATTCGGATACAACACCTCGTCCCCCGGGTTCATCACCGCTTGGATGAACTTCCCGATCACCGGCTTGCCCCCCGGCTGCACCGCCACGTTGTCCGCGGTGTAACTCACTCCATGGGTTCTCGAAATGTCATCGGCCAGCGCCTCCCGGAGCTGCGGAATGCCGCCGTTCGGGCAATACCCCGTCTTGCCGTCGCGCAGCGCCTTGATCGCCCCCTCGACCACGGTCGACGGGGTCGGAAGATTCATGTCCCCGAGGTGGAAGGGATACACATGGTTGCCCTTGGCGGCGAAAGCGGCGGCCTCGGCCGAAACGGCAAAGGCGGTTTCGGTCCCGAGATTGGCAATGCGGTCGGCGATGTTCATGACGGTAGGGGTGGTGGGGAAAAAGGCTTCTAGCTGAGGTTCAGTTCCTTCGCATTCACGATGCTCGGAGCGGCTGCGGGCGGCGTCCCCTCGAGGAAGTCGAGCACGCCTTCGCCATCCCAGACGGGCTGCCCCTGCAGGATGGCTGCGACATTGGCCGCCGCCAGCGATGCCATCCCCTCGCGCGTCCACACCGTCGCCGAGGCGATGTGCGGGACGATCACGACGTTGTCCAGATCCGCCAGACCGGGTGCCATGGCCGGCTCCTCTTCGAACACGTCGAGGCCGACGCGGAAGTCCGGATGCGCCCGGCAATGAGCCACCAGAGCCTTCTCGTCGATGATCGGCCCGCGGCTGCTGTTCACGAGGATCGCGTCCTCCTTCATCAGGGCCAGCCGCTCGGCGTTGATCATTCCCTTGGTCTTTTCGTCGAGCACGGTGTGCAGGCTCACCAGGTCGGCCTCGCCCAACAGCTCCTCCAGCGTCCCGACCCGCCGGCAGGTCACCGCCGGCTCGCCATGCTTCTCAAGGAAGGCGCCGTAGTCGGCCACGTAAGCCTCGAGCGCCTCGTTCGGATGAAGGTCGAAATACACCAGATTCATCTTGTGCCCCTCCACCATCATCCGCGCGTACGCCGCACCGATGCGGCCCGCCCCGACGATGCCCACCGTCTTGCCATGGAAAAGCTGCCCCATGAACAAGGTCGGCAGCCAGCCATGGAACTTGCCACCGCGCATGAATCGATCCGATTCCACGATCCGCCGCGAGGCCGCGAAAGTCAGCGCGATCGCCAGTTCGGCGGTCGTCTCGGTCAGCACTCCGGGCGTGTTGCCGACCGGGATCCCGAGCGCCGTCGCCGCCGCGACGTCGACGTTGTTGTAGCCCACCGCATAGTTGCTGTAGGCCCGGCCGCCCGCCGCCTTCAGCATCCCGAGGGTCTCCTCGTCCCAGGGCTCGGTCAGCTGCCCGATCGCCCCGTCGCACTTTTCGCCGATCAGGGTCCGGATCTCGTCCTTGCCGAGGATCTCGGTCCCGGGGGCGATCTCGATCCGGCAATCCGCCGCCGTCAGGATATCCTGCCAATGGGTTCCCGGTAGTTCCTTGGTCACCACCACCCTCAAGCTACCCTCTGGATTCACGATCGTTGGTTGCAGGCTGCTCATGCACGAAGTGTTGCGAAGCCTCCGCCAAGCTCAAGCCAAAGCCCCCCGGCAGGAGCCCCCGCGTGAAGGGATGCGCAGCAATCCGCAGCATCTGCAGAGGAGCCCGCCAAGCCCGCCACCTTTCTCGTGCCTCAACGTTCTCCACCGGTCACGCAGGCGGATTCCCATCTGCCGCCATCCACCGCCTTCCCCCGCGATCCAAGGGGACCTGGAGAAGAACTTCCCCGCCCATCCGCACACGATTCCACGGGAGGGTCAGGGCTTGCCCCCCTTGATCTCCTCGATCAGCCACTTGGTGAAACCGGTGGTCGAGTGCGGGTCGGTTTCCGGGCCCACGGGCCGCCCCCTCCCACAGCCATGGGGGAAAGTGTTGAGGTAGTAGTGCATCCTCGGGTGGTGCTTCGGCAGGCCCATTTCCCAGTAGGTCTGCAGCCACTGGCGCTCGATGAAGGGTTCATACCGCTTGTTCTTCGGGTGCTCGATCTGCGGGCCCTTCCAGATGATGGGCCCGAAGTAGAAGACGTAGTCCTTGCCCTGATCGAGGGTCCACCTGGCCCCCTTGATCACCTCCTCGGGTTTGGACCAGCCGGTTTCGAGCGGCCAGTGGCGGTTGAATTGGTGCGCCTCGTAGGCGATGCCCTCGACCCGATCGACGATGGGTTTCACCCGCTCGTCGGTGGCGAAGAAGGAGGGGTGCTCGACCATCATCATGATCTTGTAGTTGTCGTGCCGGGTGAGGCCCCGGGCATGGGCTTCCTTGAAGATCCTGCGAATCTGGTCGATGTCCTCGGCATAGAGGATGCGGGTATCCTCCTTGAAGGGACCGGGCTTCGCCTTGTCGTGGCCCCGGTGGATGGCCAGCCGGTATTCACGGCAGAGAAGGATGTGCTCGATCGTCCCGCCCTCCGTCTCCCACTTGCGGATGGTCTGGATGAGAAGGTTTTTGCCGGGATCCGGGTGATCGCGGTCGCCCCCCAGCCCCCAGTAGTGCTCCATGAACATGCGCTTGGTCTTGAAGTCGCCACCGAGCCAGCCTTTGACGAGGTCCACGTTCTCCGCGACGAAGGGATACTGCCCCTTCTGCTCGGCGTAGGTCGGGGTTCCCGCCCAGGATCCCCCGTGGTTGGACTTGTGGTCCCGCTCGTCCCGGGGAAGCGGTCTGAGGCCGACCCAGCCATGCCCGAACGGGGCGGGTTCGGCGGAGGTGTTTCCCAGAAAAAGTAGCGGCAGCAGAAGCAGGGCTCTCATGCATCCCCATACCGATGGACCCGTCACCCCTATTTCACCCTTCGATCTCGGGATCGCCATCCTTCGCCATGCCAACGGTCCACTCCACGCCCGGGACCCGCGATCGATCGAACCATGCTCCAGCCATCTCGCCGGGGAGAGCACCTAGCCCGCCCTCGAGTCGCCGATTGTTGCTTGCGCTGACGTGAGAATACGTCGTAATCACTAGTCTTTGATGCATTTTTAATCATATCGGCACCATGAAAGTCCTCCCTTCGGGGGCATACGCCCCCAAAACAAAAATTCCGGTCCGCGGTTCCCATGTTGCCTTGCTCGCGACGCTCATCCTGTGCTCGGGCCTTGCCCGGGCTTCCGTGCAGAACATCAACGGAGAACTGACGCCCAGCGACTTCCTCGCCACCGACAGCACCTCGAAGACGTTCTACTACGATCTCTACGAGCTTTCGAATCCAACGGCTTCAAGCGTGACCGTGACGCTCACCATCGATGCAGGGGCCCTCCTGCGTCCCTGGGCCGCCTACTGGTCGACCCCGCTTCTCCCCACCCCGGATTGGGAGTCTCCGACCGATATTTACAGCGCGGCCGACAACACGCAGTCCAGTGCCACTCCTGGGGACACGATCTCGTTCGCGTCGTTCAGCCTCCCTGCCGGGGCAACCTATCAGCTGGCCGTCGCCACCCAGAATTACAACCAGGACGGGGCTCAACTCGACACCTACCTCCTGTCCGTGGACGGAACCGGCGTGGAAATCGAGGCCATCCCGGAACCGTCCAGCCTGCCTCTGCCGTCGACCAGCATCATCGCCTTGGAGGGTGACGCGGTCCCGGAAGGTGGTGGCACCTTTCTGTCCTTCAACTCCCCCGTGGTGAACGATGCCGGGCAGATGGCATTCCGTGCTTTTCTCGCGGGCACACCGGGCGGGACCTTCGACGACCGGGCGATCTACCGCGGCACCTCGTCCGCCACACTCGCAAAGATCGTGCGCACGAACGATCCGTTCGGGGGTGATCTCATCGGTGAAGTCAATGCGCGCCCGGTCATCAACCAACTCGGTGAGATCGCGATCTATGCGGAGGCGGCTGCGGCCGGTGACATCCTCCTGCGCAGCAGCGCCGATGGTCTCAGCCTCACGGAGATCGCGCGCCGGGGCGACACGACTCCGACCGGTGATGGAGAGTTCGGCTTCTTCGACACGGTTGCCATCAACAACTCGGGAGCCGTCGGCTTTTATGCCTCGATCGACAACGCCGCGAATCCCGACGAATTCGAGGCCCTTTACAAGTCCGACGGAACCACCACCACGAAGATCGTGCGCTCCGCCCAGGAAGCGACCGTGGTTGGAGACACCTTGATCATTGA
Organism: Haloferula sp. A504; assembly: GCF_044385805.1. NCBI lineage: Bacteria > Pseudomonadati > Verrucomicrobiota > Verrucomicrobiia > Verrucomicrobiales > Verrucomicrobiaceae > Haloferula > Haloferula sp. A504. The sequence goes on along the minus strand of NZ_JBISBU010000006.1, from coordinate 141,498 downwards.
AAGCCTGGCGTTCAACGACGCCGGCCAGGTCAGCTTCTATGCCGACACCTTCGGCGGGGACGTGGTGCTCTATCTCGGGGATGGCACTTCCCTGGCCGAACTTTACCGCAACGGCGATCCGGTGCCCGATGCCGGCGGAGGCACCTTCAACTTTCCCACATTCCCCACGATGAACGAATCCGGGGACATCGCGATCGGCACCGTGATCGACGGAGCCCCCGGTTCGGACTCGGGCGTTTACCGGACGGTGAACGGGTCCTTCGAAAAGATCTGGCGGAAGGGAGACCCTGCTCCCGGCGGCTCCGCCATCTTCAACACGTACTCGGGCCTTCCCATCATCAACGACTCCGGCGAGGTTGCCTTCCTGGCCTTTCTCAACAACACCCCCAACGGGATCGACGACAACGGCGGGATCTTCGCCACTGACGGAACGGCGATCGTGCGGATCGCCCAGGAAAGGGACGTGGTCCCGGAAGGGACCGGTCGCTTCTGGCTGTTCGATGATCTGTCGTTCAACAACCACGGGCAGGCTGCTTTCCAAGCCAGGCTGAGGCTGACCTCGAACGGAAACTCCAATGACGAGGGTCTCTATTTCTACGATCCCGTCGAGGGCCTCATCAAAATCGCCCGTGAGGGCGATACCTTGCTCGGCAGCACGATCTCGTCTTCGTTGGCTACGCGGCCATTGACTCGGCCTCCGTCAACCCCGAGGGGACCGGCTTGAATGACTCGGGGCAGGTGGCCTATGCCTTCCAACTGGCGGACGGGCGCGATGGCATCGCGCTGTGGTCGGGCCCCGACCGATCGGCCGCGTCGCAACCGCCTTTCATCAGCTCCTTTGCTTTGGTGAGCGGCGACACCTGGGAGCTCACCCTGCAGGGCGCGGCCGGCTCGTCTTATGAGTTCCGGTCCTCTTCCACATTGGACTTCGCCCCCGGCACCTTGGTGGAAAGCCTGGCTCAGGGAGATGCGGTCAACGATCCAGGTACCGTGACCGGCGGCAACCTGCTGACCTTGGATAACAACGGGGAAGGCAAGGTTCGGATGACCCTGACGGGCCCCAGGAACTTCGTCAGAGCCCAAACCGCTCCCGGTCCTTAGCAATTCATCCGGGTATCCGTGATGCCCGACATCTGCCCCGCATGGAAAACGCTGGCAGTCGGCCTCAGCTCCATCGTCCAGGCCACCGCCACCCTGTTGGCCCGGATGTCAGCCACACACGAGAAGCCGGAATCCTCCAAGCACTCCCAAGGCGTTCGCCGCCTTCAGCCGAAAAGCTTGCCCAGCCCGCTCTTCAGGACGTCGCGCATCAGGTCGTCGAGACCCTGCTTGTCGTCGATCCTGGCATCCGCCCCGGCTTCGTCACCGTCCGGCGTGAGCTTGTCGATGATCAGGGGCAGGAAGGTTGCGAGCAGGGGCAGGATCTTTTTCAGGTCCACGCCCTTCTCGGCCGCCATCTTTTCGATCTTGTCCCGGCCCAGCGCGTCGGCGAGCTGGTTCTCCTCGACCACCTGATTTTCCCCGGTGCCGATCCACGAGTTCATGGCGTCCCCGAGGCCCGCCGACTCAAGGGTTCCCTTCAGGCCCTGGAGACCACCGGCCTCCTTCATCAGCGACTGTACCATGCCGCCGAGGTCGGCATTCTTTCCCCCGAACAAGTTGAACATGGCACCACTCTAGCCACCGCGCCGAGGCTGCCCAGACGAAAGGTGCCATTCCCCGGGAAGACTGCGGATTTCAACGTTGGACGTTCGATGCCTGCCCGCCCAAAGCACCGCATCCTCGAGGAGTGGGATCATCCCGACCCTTGCGGAGGCGGGTTCGATGTTCTAATCCCTCCCCACCATGTCCGACGCCCCGCAGGAAACCTCGCAGTCCACTGAAGCCGAACTGATCGCCGTTCGACGCGAGAAGCTCGCCAAGCTCCGGGAACTCGGCGTCGACCCCTTCGGCTCGGCCTTCGAGACCACCCACACGCCGGCCGAACTCCGCGCGAATTTCGAGGAGGAGAAGCAGGTCAAGGTCGCTGGCCGCATCACCGGCCTGCGCAACATGGGCAAGTCGTGCTTCTTCCACATCGGCGACGTGCTGGGCCAGATCCAGGGCTTCATCGCGGTGAAGAAGCTGAGCGACGAGCAGAAGGCGGTCTTCGACTGCCTCGACCGCGGGGATTGGATCGGGATCGAGGGCGAGACCTTCATCACCCGCACCGGCGAGCCGACGGTGAAGGTCGAGCATTTCACCGTCCTCTCGAAGTCGCTGCGCCCGATGCCCGACAAGTGGCACGGCGTCGCCGACCGCGAGCTGAAGTACCGCAAGCGTCACCTCGACCTGATGTCGAACGAGGAAAGCGCGGCGGTGTTCGTCGCCCGCTCGCAGATGGTCGCCGCCATGCGCGACTTCTTCCACGGCCGCGGCTACCTCGAAGTGGAGACGCCGATGCTCCAAAGCGTCGCCGGGGGCGCGGCGGCCCGTCCTTTCGAGACCCACCACAACGCGCTCGGCATGCCGCTGACGCTGCGCATCGCGCCCGAGCTATTCCTCAAGCGCCTGCTCGTTGGCGGCTTCACCAAGGTCTTCGAGCTCAACCGCAACTTCCGCAACGAAGGCATCTCCCGCCGCCACAACCCCGAGTTCACCATGCTCGAGGCCTACCAGGCCTTCGCCGACTTCGAGATCATGGCCGAGCTGGTCGAGGAACTCACCTGCCACCTCGCCGAGAAGTTCTGCGGGGGACTGAAGATCGAGCACAAGAACGAGGAAGGGAACGTCGTCCGCACCATCGACCTCAGCCGTCCATGGAAGCGCGCCAGCTACCACGATCTGGTCAAGGAGGTGGCCGGCGACGATTTCTTCGACCTCACGCCCGAGCAGCGCCGCGCCAAGTGCGACGAACTCGGCGTGCAGATTTCGGAAGAAATGGAGGACTACGAGGTCATCCAGCAGGTCTTCGAAAAGAAGGTCGAGGAGCACACTTTTGATCCCTGCTTCGTCACCCGCGTCCCCAGCGAGCTCATCCCGCTGGCCAAGGTCACGCCCGGTGGCAAGACGGTCGAGGTTTACGAACTCATCATCAACGGCCAGGAGATCAGCCCCGGCTACTCCGAGCTCAACGACCCCGACGTCCAGCGCGAGCGCCTCGAGCACCAGGCCGGCGGCGAGGAGGAACAACTCGTCGACTACGACTTCATCGAAACGCTGGAGCACGGCATGCCGCCCGCCGGCGGCATCGGCATCGGCATCGACCGCCTGATCATGATGCTCACCGGTGCCCCCACCATCCGCGACGTGGTGCTGTTCCCGCTGCTTAAGAAGAAGGAGTAGCCCCGCCCGTGTGCTGCGGTGGACCGCATTGGACCATCCACCCTTGTCCGGCCGGGTCCACGTCGTTCCTCCGTCATCAACGCTTCCCCCGAAGCCACCCGATCACCTTCCGCAACTCCGCCCGGTCCTCGTAGGCCGCCGGATGCCAGAGCATCGTCAGGTCGGTGGTGATCTCCGCCAACTCGGGCACCTCGCGGATCTCCAAATCCGGAGGCAGCGACGCCGTCCGCACGATCTTCGGCACGATCCCCACGAATCCTCCCTCCAGACACGCCTCGATCACCTGCGGATACGACGTGCATTCCAATCCCACCGTCGGACCACCGCCCGCCTCCAGTTCGGCCAGCCGTCGCCTGACTCGACCCGAGCCCTCCAACACCGCCAGCCGCATTCCGGCCAGGCGCTCCAAACGGATCTTGCCCCGCTTCAGCAGACCCTTCGACGCGACCAGCACCATGCCGTAGTGCCCGAGTGTCTCCGCTTCCAGGTCAGCTGGAGAATCCGCCACGCCGACCACCGCGAGATCGAGCCGACGGCTCCGCACCCGCTCCTCGGCCACCCGCGCTTTCAGGTTGTGAAAGCGGAGCATCACCCCGCCGAGCCCGGCCCGCGGTGCCAGCCGCGGCAACAACAGCCACTGGATGATGCTCTCACCGGCCCCGATGCCCACCACCGGCTCGCGGCCCGCGTCGATCTCCAGCAACCGACCGATCTCTCCCAGAAAAGTCCGTGCCGCCCTCTCGACCTCCGCCCCGGTGGTCGTCAGCCGATTCGGCGAGGATGATCGGTCCAGCAGCCCCAACCCGAGCCCCTGCTCCAGTTCCTTGAGCTGACGGCTGTAAAGGCTCTGCCGGTTCGGATCGCCCCCCGCCGCGTTCATCACACCTCCAGCCTCCGCCACCGCGCACAGCGTGCGAAAGCGCTCCAGCGACACGCCTTTCCTTCCGACAAACTCTTCTTTCATGACTACTCAGTCATGTAGGTTATGCCCTTCCAGATGGCAAGCCTCGGGAAATCTGATACACCTGAGTTCAGCCCGCCGACCTCCATGTCATCCGACGCCGCCACTCTTTCCAGCCCTCTGCGTTCCGGCACCCTTGTCCGCTTCCAAGGAGAGAAGGCACTTCATCGGATTCTAGGTGTCGCATGTTGGCGACCGGAGGGAAATCCGGCGCGGTATCGAATCGTGGCCTACTCGGCGGACCGCCGCTTCTGCGACCCCACGGTCTTCGAGGCACCTGCCGACCACCTTGAGGTGGTTGATGTTCCGACCGCAACAGGCCACGTGACCCGCCAGCCGGGTGCCCGCCATACCCACTGCCACGGTTGCCGCCGTCCGATCGACAGCCTTTCCCTGCCACAGTGCCCCACCTGCGGCTGGATCCGATGTAACTGCGGAAGCTGCGGCTGCAATTTCAACCACCGATACGACTGATGAACCTCCACTCCTCACTCACCCCGCCGAGCCCCGACGACCTCGCAACCTTCCTCAAGCTGGGTGCACGAATCCAAGAAAACGCTCTCCGGTCCGTCGAGCGCCGGAAGCCGGATCTTGCTTCGAGGATCGATACAGCGCCCGAGTCCATGATGCAGGAGAAGATTCATGATCAGGCGATGATCGCCGCCGTCTGCGCGGCCTGTTCCGAGGCGCACGGAGTCAACTTCTTCGAGGCAATGCTTCTGGCCTTTGCCGAGATCCACGGCGAAACCTCCAACCCGAAACCAAAACCACGATGACCCACGACCCACGCGACAAGCACGAAGACCCCCGCCTCAACCTCGATCCCTCCGACGACCCCTGGGGATCGCTCGCTCCCGACAACGAGGATTTCGCTCGTTCCAGCGAAGACGGCTGGTTTTACTCCGACGACGACACGGGGATCGACTCGATCCCCAGCGACGCCGAGCACTTCTGACCCGACATGATCACCGGAATCACCCTCGAGAACTTCAAGGCCTTCAAGGAACGGCAGGTCGTCCCCATCCGACCAATCACCCTGATCTTCGGGCCGAACAGCGCTGGCAAGTCATGCATCTTCCGGGCACTTGCGACGCTGAAGCATGCGCTCGCAACTCGTGGGAAGGGAGAACCTGATCGCGTGGATGCGGTCTGGTCTAGCTTCCGTCTCGGGGGCTGGCAAAATCTCGTGCACGGACATAGTGAAGAGGAAGGGTTTGCAATAGGCCTGCAATGGGATCCCTGCATTACTCGGCTTGGACAACATTCAGTAATTTCCGGAACTCCATTGTGGCGAACTAGTGAATCCCCTCATCCGGAAGAGCGCCTGTGGAGGTTTCGGAGACTCGATAGGGGAGGTGGTGCAGCCATCACATTTTCGTTGTCCCACGGCGGCGATGATTTGATCCGCTGCGATTTTATGAAGAGGAGGTTCGCGAAGGAAGACTGCAGCCAAATCCTCAAGCGCCTCAGAAGCCACGCGATCAGGCAACTCACAAAGTGGGTTGAAGCTAGCTCTACAAGATGTGGTTCTACCTCGCCTCCAAATCTTCGCGAGGTTACTTCATGGCTGGAAGGGGCTTTTGACATCCAGGCTATTGGTTCCAAGGAACACCCAATCGAGATTAACGAAAGCACTCCTTTTGATCCTCCAGACATCTTTGCGGAGGCTGCCGGCGTCAGGGATGAATGGGAGCTCTTCAGGGGGCTCTCTTGGCATCGAGCGGATTACGGCGAATCAATGATGGGCGAAGCTGATGCGGCTTGGATGTCCGCAATCCAAAACCGACAACTCGAAGTGATCCAGTTTCTTTGGACGAAGTGGTGTTCAACTCAAACACAAATCGATCCGTTACCGCGCTTCGACGCTCTTTCGCCTTTTTGGATTCACCTTGACCCTGTTCGGGAGAGACCCGAATACCCGCTAGATCTTGGTTCACTCCCTGATAATCCCCAAGCCGAGCCTTGGAGGTTGATGCTGCTCGACGACAGCCTTCGGCGGCGGGCCAGCAAGGCCCTCTCAAAGCTGACCGAGGGAGAGGTTCGGATTGAAGTTCGCACTCGCTCTACATTTTTCAGCAAGCCTGATGGCTCAAATGGCTCGGAGACAGAAAGGGTTGATAGAGAGCTTTGCTTCTTGCAGAGGGACGGCCTATCCCTATCGCTGCATGATCTTGGCTACGGCATCAGCACCGTTCTACCTGTTGTGGCGTCCCTGACGACACAAAGGGGAATGCTCATCTCCATTGAACAACCCGAGCTTCACCTGCATCCTAGGATGCAGGCCGAACTTGGGGACCTGTTTATCGATGCTGCCCTGCGACGTGGGGAGCCTGGCAGCGAGGTGGACAACTTGAATAGTCGCTTTCTGATCGAAACCCACAGCGAGCACCTCATCCTCCGCCTCCTCCGCCGGATCCGCGAGACCACCGAAGGCGATTCCGACGACTGGCCCGCAGCGCTACGGGAGGCTTGCCCGGGCGGGATCCGCCCCGAGGACATCGCCGTTCTTTACGTGAAGCCCGGCGACGAAGGCGCCGAGATCGTCGAGCTCCCGGTCACCTCCGACGGCGACTTCGACCGCCCGTGGCCATCCGGCTTCTTTACCGAACGAGCGAAGGAGCTTTACTAATCCCCATGATTGCTGAGTGCGCGGTGGAGCCTGAGGTGATGGCGGAGTGGAAGCACTTTCACTCCCTGCACGGAGACTTTGGCGTCGGACAAGGACGGTTACTTTGCCAGTTTCCGTCCAAGTGGAGAAAGCAGGTCCTTCAGGCGGTGACTCGGTTTGAGCAGGAAGGACGGAACAGCGCGCGTCAGGCGGCAAGGATTCTGGCCCAGGTCCAACAAGACTTGTTCGAAAAGAACGACCCGCAACCCAGCGCATTTCGTCGAAGTCTGGTGAGCTCTTTGCGGGACTTCCCGGCTGCATCTTGCTGGGTCGACGCTGCTCGGGTGGTTGCCGAGCCGTTCGACCTCATCATTCACAGTGGGGCTCCGTCTTCAGACCGGGAGCTTCAAGCGGGCGAATTCTTGCGGAGTGAAGAACCGTTTCACCGTCCGCAACAAATTGAGGTGAGGCGACTCGCTTCTGATCTCATAGCCATTGGCTGGGCCTGTTTCCGGCGAGCAAAGGAAATCTACGTCGTTGATCCTTTCTTCCGTCCATGTGATTCTAAGTACCACAAAGTTCTTGGGCATCTCCTTAGTCGGCTTGAGAGGGAAGCCAGCCGCCCAGCACGACTTGAGGTGCATACTAGCATTGCAAGAACTACCTACAATTCAGAACTCCAGAAGCGACACTGGGACCGTTGGGCTCGTGATCATTTGCCGAGCGATTGGACGCTCAAGGTCGTGCATTGGAAGGAGCTCGAAACCGGCGGTAGACTGCACGCCCGATACATTCTGACAGATTTCGGAGGTATCGACTACAATTGGGGCACGGACGAGGATCCGGGTGAAGAAACTCAAGTGGGTCTGCTCTGCGATGATTTCTGGCTGAGGCTTTATAATCGCTTTGCTTGGCAAGACGGAAATCTCCCAGAGCCGTTCCAAAAAGAAACGGACCGAATCCTGACGATTAAAAGATGAGACAAGTCGACGATTACAGGAAAACTCTACCAGGCATTACGGAGCGTCTGATGGAAGACATGAACCAAAATCGAGAATACCCGAATCAGGATGGCGACGAATACGGATTCTTTGACGGAATCACCAAGGACGTTCTACGCGACCTGATGATGGTGTCCCAGCAACTCCAAGAGGCAATTCTGATAGCGTCCGCAACGTCGAGGCGATTGAGGCATTTTCCGAACTCCCGGAGAACCTTCAGATGGAGGCCCTCCAGAACAATGTCGTCCAGACTCTGTGCGCCATGGAGTGCGCGAAAGTGGTCGGCGGCAGTTTTTTGATGTCCGTAATCACATCGCTGATGAAGGTCAGCGGGCACGAGGAAGCTCTTCGTTTGATTCATGAGATCGAAGAGGAGGTCCGTGATCTGTGACCCTTTTCCTGTTTTCCATTACCTGCTCAGGGGTGACTTTTTCGGAGTTCAAGATAACCAAACGTCACGTCCTTCGGTCGACCATCCTCTCCAACTTCAGAATGGAGTGACCACCCCGCCCGCTGATAGAAATAGATGTTCTTCTCTCGCGGAGAATCAGGGCACCAGCCGATGCGGGCGAACGCAAGGACCGCACCTTTTCTCTCCGCTTCTAACTGGAATCGCTGCAACCCATCGGAGCCATACCCTCGGTCTCTGATGGCCTCGCCCACACAAATGATCTTCAAGTAAGCGATTGGCCAACGGGGGCCTGGAAGGGGGATGGTTCCCGCCAGCCCGTGAACGTCGAGATTCAGGTGCTCACCCAGATCCTCGGGGAATTCGCACAGATAAGCCTCCCAATATCCGATCTGTGTGCCGGTCTTCAGACATATCTGCCCTTCAAATCTTCGGGGATCGGGTTTGGCGTCACATTCGAGCGGTCCGAGCGGTAGTTTCATGAGGGATTCGACAACCGATTGTTGGCCGAGGATGCAGTTGGCAGGAAATCTCTATTGTGTGGCGACTCACTCCAACTCCCAGCCGAGATCCTCGGCGACTTCCTCTGCAAAGAGAGGAACGGTTTTTCGGAGTGCGCCGAGAACCCTTTCCGGCGTGATTTCCCGCCCGTTCCCGCTTCGGTCGTCGGCGATCCGCCGCAGGCAGTCGGTCACCCGTTCCGGTGAATGCTCGAAGAGAGTGAGGAGGTAATCCTGAGGATGCACGGCATCTATGTCCCACGGAGCAAGATCGCGTTCCTGGAAGTGCTTGAGGTTGGCGGTGACGATGATCTGGGCCTGCCCCTTGATGGCCGTGGCAAGGACATGACGGTCTTTCGGGTCGTTGGTCAGGACGGGAACGAGCGTTTCGCCGCCCTCGACGAGGGCTTCTGGAAACGCCTTCATTACCTCGGCCCTCCAGCAGGCGGCCTTCTCCTTTGAATAGGGACGCTTGAATTTCGTCATCTGGGTCCGCCGGACCTCCTCGAGAATCACCATGGAGAAGACCGGTCGATAGAGCCGGGGATGCTCGGCAAGCCGAAGGAGGATGTCGCAAAGAGCCGGCGGACAGAGCACGCAGGCGTCGAGACAGGCGATGAAATCCCCCTTCATCAGTCCTCGTCCCCGCCCATGGAGTCCTCTTCGAAGTCCTCGTCGTCCGCGATCCGGGTGAGGCGGGCGAGCGAGGCCTTGCGGTCCTGATCGCGTTGCCGGCGATACGCCTGAAGATCCTTCAGCGCGACGCGGCGGTGGGTGCCGACGAAGTGGAAGGGAATTTCTCCCGACTCAAGCAGATTGACGAGGAATGGACGCGAGCAGCCGAGGAAGTTGGCGGCGGCCTGCGTCGTGAACTCCTCTCCCTGGGAGAGGATCTGAACCGACTGCCCCGAGAGCAACGCACGGGTGGCTTGCGTGAGGATGTGGAACAGCGCGGGCGGCATCTGGATGTGCCCTCCCTCGGGGCCGAGGAGGATTGGAGGCTCCTTGCCGTTGATGACCTCATGGACCTTCTCCAGAAGCTCCCGATCGGTGGGACTCAGTGTGTCTGACTCGGAGGATTTCATGGCTTGTGCTGGAAGAGAGCATAAGCGAAATATTCGAAGCAAGCAAAATAAACGCATTCACGATCCAGTGTTCTGCCCAAGCACGTGAATATCGACGCTTGAGGGATGACTCCTACCCGTCCCGCCCCATCACCCGCTTCAGGTACTGGTCGAACAGCGGCACGGTGAAGGCGGTGTCGCCGTGGCTGGGACTCCAGACCATGCCCTTGCGGATGAGGTTGCCGCGGGTGGGGGCGAGGGACTGGACCTCGCGCCCGAGCTGCTGGGCGATGTCGCCGGAGCGGTGCGGCCCGGGACCGAGGGTCGCCATTCCGCGCAGGTAGCGTTTCTCGAGGGGCGTGAGGCGGTCGAAGCGGACGCGGAAGAAGCTCGCATCGAGCGCCGCAGTGGCGGTGACCGTGGCTTGCCGGGCGTCTTCGGCGGTGATCGGGCTGGCGTCGGCACAATCCCACGAGTGCTTGCCCCATTCCTGGAGGAAGTAGGGATAACCCTCGGTCTGGTCGAGGATGTGGCGCAGCGCCTCGTCCTCGAACTCGACGCCCTCCACGCGTGCCGGCTCGACGAGCGCGATACGGGCGTCGGCGTCGTCGAGTGGGCCGATGACCGGAAAATCGAAGAGTCGCTCGGCGTAGGACTTGGCCTTGCCCATCAGGCCCGGGAGCTGGGGCAGGCCGGCCCCTACGAGGGCGACCGGCAAGCCCCGCTGCGAGGTGCGATGCAGGGCGGTGACCAGCGAGGCGAGCTGCTCTTCCTCCACATACTGGAGTTCGTCGATGAACATGACGAGCGACGTGCCTCCGGCTTTGGCGGCCTCACCGACCGTTTCCAGCAGGTCCTGAAGGTCGCTTTCGAGGTCGCCGTTGTCGGCGAGACCCGGCTCGGGTTCGAAATCCATCCCGACCTCGATATCCTCGAATCTCATCTTCAGCGCGCTGGCGAAACCGGCGAGGGCTCGCAAGGCACGCCGCGCGCGATCCTTGGCGGCCTCGATCCGGGAAAGCTTCAGCAGCACGGTCCGAAGCTGCGGGGCAAGCAGGGCGGGCAGCGAACGCACCTCCGGTGCCTCGGCGCGCAGCGCGAAATGGCCCGCCTGCTCGGCATCAAGACGCATGCGATCCAGCAGCACGGTCTTGCCAACCCCGCGAAGACCGACCATCAACACACTTTTGCTCGTGCGTCCGAGGCGGATCCGCTCGATGGCGATGCGCACGTTTTCCCTGATCGCGTCCCGTCCCGCGAGTGCCGGAGGCTGGCTGCCGGCCCCCGGGGCGTATGGATTTCGGATCGGGTCCATGGGGATTTGTATCAAAGTTATCCCAAATTACAAGAATCTTGTAAACCGGTGTAAGAACCCTTGATGTCGAAATCTTGAGGTCGGAAATCGCGACATCAAAGGTCCCCAACTTGAAATCACGATCTGTGACCTTGAAGAACGCCGACTTGACCTCCTTAAACTCGCACCATTCCGGCTAACCAGGATTTCTCACGTCCCGTGAGAAATCCGCCCAGAGGGCCAACGGAGTCGGGGTTAGCCCCGATAGGCACTGCAACACACTGTCTAACAAAAATAATCGCCAGAATCCCCTGCAGTGCCGTATCGGTCCCGACCCGGTCGGGATGCAATTCATACTCGTGAGAAATGCAGGCTAATGGCTGACATCCCTTCGGGATGAAATGGGATTGCTTGAACAACGACAAAAGGAAGGCGGTGTCAGCAACCATCCTGTCGTCGAAGCCTCGATTGTTATGATGCATAATTGAATACCTAATCGACTCTAAGACCATTAATTTAGAGATTCCATTGAATTATTTTTGATGCATGATGCGTGCGTTAGATGCCCCGGCCACCCACCATCACCCGCGATCGCCTGGTGCCGCTGATCCGCTCGCGCGGACCGGTGTCGGCCACCGAGCTGGCGGCCTTGCTGGGGGTCAACCGCACCACCATCGGGCGGGCGTTGAGGGACTTCGGGGATGAACTGGTCACCCTCGGGGCGACTCGCAGCACCCGCTACCTGCTTCGGCGGTCGGTCCGGGGCATCGGCAACCGCTGGCCAATCCACCGCATCGATGAAACGGGGCGGGCCTCCGAGTGGGCGGAACTGGAGGCCCTGCACGATCGCGCCTGGCGGTTGAGCTGGGCCGGGACCCCGCCGGCATGGGCCGGGTATTTCGGCGATGAACACGGGCGTCTGAACGGCCTGCCCTTTTTCCTCCAGGACGTGCGGCCGCAGGGATTCCTCGGCCGCATCATCGCGCGGCAGTTGTCCGACCGGTTGGGGGTCCCCGAGGATCCGCGGCGGTGGGGCGACGAGGATGCGCTGGTTTACCTCCACGCCGAAGGCCGCGACCTTCCCGGCGATCTGGTCGTCGGCGACCGCTGCCTACGTGAGGCCCTGGCGATCACCGCGGGTAGCCGGGAAGTGCGGCTCGTTCCGATGGAGTCGCCCGAGGCCGCCTATGCCGAGGAAGCCCGGACGATCGCGGAAACGGCGCCGGGGTCCTCCGCCGGGGGCGAGCAGCCGAAGTTCATCGCCAGGTTGGTCGATGGCACGGGCGCGATCCGTCAGGCCATCGTGAAGTTCTCACCGCCCGTGGATCAACCGGTCGGCGAGCGCTGGGCGGACCTGCTGCTCTGCGAGTTCCATGCCCATGAGGTGCTTTCCACGGCCGGCTTGGCGGAGTCGGGTGCCCGGATCATCGATGCGGCGGGACGGCGGTTTCTCGAAGTCCCGCGATTCGATCGAACCGGTGCCGGCGGACGTCGCGGCGTGGTGTCGATGGAGTCGCTCGCGGCGGCGGCGCTCGGGTCGGTTCCGCGCGATTGGCCATCGGGAGGCAGCGATCTTATGAGGGAAGGGTTGGTCCACGCCGACTCGCTTCGAGTCCTTCGCAAGCTCCACGCCTTCGGCGAGTTGATCGGCAACACCGACATGCACGCCGGCAACGTCGCGTTCTTCCTTGGCGACACCCTGCCGCTTGAGCCGACCCCGGCCTACGACATGCTTCCCATGCTCTGGGCCCCGGGGGTGCAGGGCGAGATCGTGGAACGGCGTTTCACGCCCGAGCCTCCCGTGCCGGCGATGACCGGGGTGTGGCGGGAGTCCGCCGCCCTCGCCGCGGAATTCTGGCGGCGGGTCATCGACGACCCCAGGCTCTCGTCTTCGCGTGCCGAGGCCGCCCGACAGGCCGGCGACATCGTCGAACGCCTGCGGCAGCATGTCGGCTGAGGCTGCGGTCGAGGCACGGATGGCCGCGTCGGCGACCCGGTGGCGATTCCGATGCAAGAACGTCGCGGAATGCCACGAATCCCCCTCGTGGCATGGGGCGAGTCGCCCCTCCCGCAGCACCACCATGAAACGCACCGCCGCCTTCCTCGCCTCCGTGCTTCTCGTCGCTCCGGGCGCGGAAGCGAAGCCGCTCAAGGTCTTCATCCTCGCGGGTCAGTCGAACATGGAGGGGCCGGCGAGCGTCGCGACCTTCGACTACATCGGCGATGACCCGGCGACCGCGCCGCTGTTGAAGTCGATGCGGGGCTCCGACGGGAAACCGTCGATCGCCGAGGGTGCGTGGATATCCTACCTCACCGGGGCCAACGACAAGAACTTCGACCTGCATGGCCCGCTCACCGCCGGCTACGGGTCGATGTGGGGATTGGATCCGAGCAAGCCCGGCGACCGGATCGGGCCGGAGTTCACCTTCGGGCTGACCATGGATTCGGCACTCGAGGAACCCGTGCTCATCATCAAGGCGGCGTGGGGCGGCAAGAGCCTGCACACCGATTTCCGCCCGCCGGGCGCGGGGCCCTATGAACTGAGCTCGTTCCAGCGGGAGAACTATCCGAAGCAGGAAGGGCACGGGATTCCGAAGGACTTCGAGCAGTGGAAGGTCGAGAAAGCCAAGGCGACCGGTCACTACTACCGACTGATGATGGACCACGTGAAGAAGGTGCTGGCCGACCCGAAGCAGGTCGTTCCGGACCACGATCCCGCCGACGGATACGAACTGGCGGGCTTCGTCTGGTTCCAGGGCTTCAACGACATGGTCGACGGCCATGTCTATCCGAAGCACGGCCGGCCCGACCGCTTCGACCTCTACTCGGAACTGCTCGCCCAATTCATCCGCGACGTCCGCAAGGAGCTGACGGCTCCCAAGATGCCCTTCGTGATCGGCGTGATGGGGGTCGGCGGGCGCAAGGACCAGTCGCCGGACATGGTGGCCTTCCGGAAGGCGATGGCGGCCCCGGCGGACATGCCCGAATTTAGGGGCAACGTGGCAGCCGTGGAAACGGCGCCGTTCTGGTGCGACGAACTCGGCGCGATCGAGGAGAAGCGCGGCAAGGTCGGCCAGATGCGCTATTTCCTCGACTCGCAGCACAAGGACCACCCGAACGCCGACGGCCACATGACCCAGGAGCAGAAGAACGAATACCTGAAGAAGTTCGAGGCCGAACTCATCAGTCCCGCCGAAGTCGCCTTGTGGGAGCGCGGTGCCTCGAATGCCGGCTATCACTACCTCGGCTGCGCCAAGACCTTCGCCGTGATGGGCAAGGCCTTCGCCGACGCCAATCTCGCCCTGCTGAAGCAGAGGCAGGCACCGTGATTTCCACCAGCAAACCGCTCCATCGATGAAAACCGTCCCATCCTTCGCCCTCGTCACCCTGCTGACCGGTCTCGCCTGCGTCCACGCGGCTCCTGAATCCGCCGAGTCCTTCTACACCGGCGAGAAGATCTATCAGTCGCGTCCGCATCCCGACCGCGACACTCCGTTCAACGGGATCGGCGCGACCGGCATCATGGCGCGGGTCCACCCGGGGGTCGTCGTCAAGGTCGAGCGGACGCTTCCCGGCTCGCCGGCCGAGGGCAAGCTCCACAAGGGGGAGATCCTCACCGGGATCAACGGCGTGTCGCTGAAGGGGCTGAACCCGTTTGTCGCCTTCGGCAACGCCCTCACCCAGGCCGAGGCCACCGATGGCCGGATGGTCTTTGACGTCACGTCCGCGGACGGCAAGGCGGCGCGCAAGGAAATCGTCTTGATCCCGGTGCTGGGGACCTACGGCAAGAACTGGCCGCTGGACTGCGCGAAGTCGAAGAAGGTCATCGAGAACGCCGCCCGCTTCTATGCCGACCCGGCGAAGTTCAATCAGGGCGGCATTCCCGGGGCGCTATCCTGCCTGTTCCTGCTCTCGACCGGCGACGACCAGTATCTGCCGCGGGTGAAGGCCTACTTCGACGCCTTTCCGAAGAATGTGGAGGCCATCGGCGACCACACCTGGAACAACGGCTACAACGGCATCGCCTGCGGTGAATACTATCTCCGCACCGGCGATGCGTCGGTGCTGCCGATCCTGCAGCACTACTGCGACGATGCGAAGAGGCGGCAGAAGTTCGGCCGCGGATGGACGCACTGGAGCAACGACATCAATCCCGGGTATGTCGCCGGCGGCCTGATGAATCCGGCCGGCGCCCAGGTGCTCACGACCCTGCTGCTGGGCAAGGAGTGCGGGGTGAAGGTCGATGATGAAACCTTGCTCGGGGCGCTGCGGTTCTTCTACCGCTTCGCCGGTCACGGGACGGTCGCCTACGGCGATCACCGTGGCGAGGGAGGGCTGGGATCGAACGGCAAGGACGGCATGATCGCCGCCGCCATGCAGATCGCCGCGGGCTCCAGCGGCGATGTCACCATCTATCAGAAGGCTCGCGGGTATCTGGCCATGTCGATGATCGACAGCTACCCGCTGCTGGTGATGGGCCATGGCGACGACGGCCGCGGCGACGGCATCTGGCGCGGCATCACCACTGCCTATCTGATGGACGAGAAGCCGGCCCTTTTCCGCGAGGCGATGGACCGGTTGACGTGGTGGCACGACCTGAGCCACGAGCCCGGTGGCAGCATCGGCATCGGCACGCTGGCATGGGGCAACGGCGAGATCGGATCGTCCGGGCCCGGCATGGGACTCTCCTACACCGCACCGCTGAAAACCCTGCGCATCACCGGGACGCCGCGGACGAAATACTCGAAGGATTACGAGCTACCCGCAAACCCGTGGGGCACCCAGGCCGACCGGGCCTTCCTCTCGATCGAACACAACCCGAAGTATCTCGAGTACGGTCCGGAAGAACCCGCGCACGTGCCATTTTACACCCTCGGCGGCGCCTATCACCAACCGGCGAAAGATCTCAACTCGCTGCCGCGCGAAGTGCTGCTGAAGAACGTCTATCACCGGAACTACATGGTCCGCGCGCAGGCCGGGAAGGCGCTGCGGACGGTGGGTGCCTTCGATGAGCTGGAGAAGCTGCTGCGCGACCCGGACCCGCGGGTGCGGCGGGCGGCGCTCGATGGATTGATCGACTACAACTACTGGTTCGGCATCGGTCGCAACCCGGTCCCGACCGACAAGCTCACGACCGCGATGCTCGAAAGCATCACCGGGATGATTTCGGATCCGAAGGAAGCGTGGTATGTCGTCGATGGCGCGCTGATGGCCCTCAAGTTCGCGGCGGCGGCGGACATTCAGGAGCGTCTGCCGCTGATCAAGCCCTGGACCGGGCATGAGGACTGGTGGCTGCGCGAGTCGGCCTTCATGGCGCTTTCGGGACTCGAAAAGGACGAGGCCCTCTATCAGGAAATCCTGCCTACCTTGTTGGATGTCGCGACCCGCGAGTACCACACCCAGCCCCGCGAGCGGATGATGAACCATCTCGAAGGCATGCTGAGGCGCAAGAAGCCCGACAGCCCCATCGGAAAGCGGATCGTGGAAGGGCTGGAGGTGGCCATCGCCACCAGCGAGATCAAGAGCGGTCCGCGATCTTCGGAGGGAGCGTTCAATGTCTTCCAGGCCGCCAAGATGTGCCTGCAGACCGATCCCTCAAGTGCCGTGGCGGTCGCGCGGCTGGTGGAGGACCGCATGAGCGATTTCGGCACCGGCGATCTCGTCCAACTCGTCGCCGCGCCGAACGCGAATCCGGAAGGACGTCCCTACGGCCTCTTCTCGACGCTCGAGAAGCTGCCGACCGATCAACGCGAGGAGCTGACCGGCATCCTGTTCGATGTCTATCGTCCGGAACTGATCCGGCGGGGAAGTGTGGAGAGGGGCGACCAGCCGCTGCTGGACACGATCATCGATCTGACCAAGCTGAAGAATCCCGACGCCGGCTGGAAGCGGCTCGGCAAGGTGCCGCCGGCCGAACGCACGTGGCGGTTCGTTTCCTTCGACCCCCTGACCGAAAAGGACCGGCTGCATCCCCGCGAGAAGAAGCGCTTCCGCGACATCGAGCTGCCCGGAGAGCTGAAGGGATGGCAGGAGCCGGCTTACGACGACAGCGGGTGGAGCGAAGGCCGCGCGCCCATCGGCATCGGCCGGTGCGAACAGGGCGGCGTCTCTTTCCCCAACCTATCCGACTGGGGCGAGGGCGAGTTCATCGTGATGCGCACGACCTTCGAGGTCGATGCCCTCGACTTCGACTCCTACCGGCTGAGCATCCTCGCCCGGCAAGGCTTCCGCGTGTTTCTCAACGGGCACGCGATCGACACCTACGGCTGGTGGAAGGACATGCCGCACTATCGCCCCATCGCCCTCGGCCCCGGCCAGATCCGGCACCTGCGGAAGGGAACCAACGTCCTCGCCGCCTACGGCAACGTGGAGTACGACAACCGGACCGGGGAGCCGCGCGGCCAGATGGACCTCTTCATCGAGGGCCTCAGGATGTCGGACCTCGAGTAGCGGCCGACGGCGCTCCTCATTTTCTAACAAGCCGCCTGCACCGGGGCGGGGCGCAGCAGGGAACGCACCGACCGGTAGCGGGCGCCGCCGGCGAGGACACGTTCCAGCGATCCGCGCGTGACCTCGTCGAGCAGGCCGATCAGGGGTTGCTCGACCGATGGGATGGCGAGCACCGCCGGACGCACCGCGCGGTCCCAGCGGCGGAAGTGCCGCCACGCGTCGTCGGGCCGGATCACGCCGCGGCAGCGCCGATGGCCGCAGGCGCAATCCATCTGCCACTCGAGGTTGAAGAGTCCGTACTCGTCGGTGATCTCCTCGCCCTCGGCGATGTCGCGCAGGGCGACCTCGAAGCCCCACGCCGTGCTCATGGTGTTCGGCTCGCAGGAGTGGTTCACGTATTTCGCGGCATCCCAGCTCAGGATGCGGTGGCCTCGCGGGTCGAGGTACGAATAGCGCTCCGCCAGTTCGCGGCTGGAGGGGTCGAGTGCGTCGTACTGCTCGGGGGCGAGCTCGATATCCAGCGGGTCCTGCACGAAGACGAGGGTTCCCCTGGGGATGGGCCGGGAGGCGAAAACGCCGTAGCCGACCAGCGGGTTGACGAGCCGGAGCTCGGTCGATGGGTGGATCATGTGGGGCAGTCATTGCCCGGTGCTTCATCCGTCCCGGCCAAGGGTTTCCATAACCCCCGTTCGCGACCTTGCGGACTCTTCACCGTTGACGCATGCATCTATCCTCCCGCCGCCAGCTGTCAAGACGGCGGATGGGCAGATCATCTGCCGTATTCCCCGTCCACCGGGACGTCGGCGAGGCCGAGGTACTTCTCGATCTGCTGCTCGACGAAGATCGCCTGGTCGGCGGATTCCAGCCCCTTGACCAGGGTCTTGCGCAGGTTGCCCTCGAGCACGACCTCGACCTGATAGGTCTGGCTCGTTCCGTTCTTGCCGCGCTGGACCTTCTCCTTGCAGAAGAGCTGCACGATCCCTTCACGCTTGAGGTCCTGCTTGCCCGACCACGGGATCGGCCCGAGCCGGACCTGGATCCAGTCCTTGCTGACGTAGACCGTCGTCCGGTTCATCAACTTGGCAACCACCCAGTAGGCGAGAAAGACTCCGACGCCGGTGTGCAGCAGCCCGAAGACCGACATGAACCACGCCCCCTGGCTCAGCGCGATGGTGTGCCAGACGATGAGGAAACCGTTCCAGAACACCGCGAAGAACAGAAGCCCGAGCACGGCCGGTGAAAACCAGCGCCACGAAATCGCAAGCGTCTGATTGGCGCGTTCGATCGTGAAGCGCTTGGGGAGCTCCACTTCCGGCCGGGCGATCGGCTGCGGCGACGTGACCGACTCCGGCAGCGCAAACAGGGCGTTGCAATGCTTGCAGCGCGCGACGGCCAGACGTGCCGAGATATCCTCCGGCGCGAGCTGGGAACCGCAGTTGCGGCACTTGAGTTCGATGAGCTGGTCCATCGAGTGCGGTCAGCATCGGTATTCCGCGCCGACGATCCAGCGTATTTCCGAAGAACGTTCGGCAAGATGCCGAACGCAGCCGGCGGGACGCCGGCGCTCCCCTAGAGAATCGCCATGAATTGGAGCGGCTCGAGGATGAGCTTCTCGGTGGCGATGATGGACTGACCGGCGACGAGGTCGGTGAAGGTCTTGCGCAGGCCGAGTTGGCGCAGGCGCGTGGCGGAGACCTCCTCGGCGTGGTCGTTGAAATTGGCGAGGCACAGGATGCTCTGGTCGCCGTGGACCCGGAAATAGCCGAACACGTGATGGTTCCCGACATCGACGAACTCGGTGCGGGTCTCGTGGAAGGCCTGGTTGTTTTTCCGGATCTGCGACAGCTTCAGCATGCCGTTGAAGAGCTTGCCCTCGACGGATTCAGGTTCCTTGCGCAACTCCGCCTTTTCCCAGTCGAAGGGCGGCCGGTGCATCCAGCGGTCGTCGCCCGCCTTCTCGGGATCGTTCTCGAAGTCGTAGTCGTTGATCAACCCGATCTCGTCGCCCAGATAGATCAGCGGGATGCCGCCCATGGTGAAGATGATCCCGTAGAGCAGCAGGATGCGCCGGATCGCGTTCTCCGTCTGATCCCCGTCCCCCTCGTAGAGCGCCTTCTCCAGCCCGCAGAGCGAGGCCGTGGTGCCGCAGATCCGCGCATCACCGGTCACCGGGTTGTGCTGGAAAAGCCGGCCGCGAGCGAAGCTGGCGGGGTGCTCGCCGGTGAAGAAGCGGTTGAGGAACCAGCGGTGGTCGTGCGGCTGCATGCCGATCTCCCACATGTCCCGGTCCTCGAAGCCCCAGCCGATGTCGTCGTGGCAGCGGATGTAGTTCACCCACGAGCACCCGTCCGGCAGATCGAAGCGCTTCGGCAGCGAGTGCAGCATCAGCGAGGCGTCGCGCGAGGCGATCGAGTTCCACAGCTGCACCATCAGCGGCGGGTTGTAGGAAAGGTGGCACTCCTCCTCGGAGACGTACTTCTTGATCTCGTCCGGCGCGACGATGGCCTCGGACTTGAAGATCAATGCCGGTGCGGCGATGCGGGCCACCGCATTGAAGGCCTGGATGAGCATGTGCGTCTGCTCAAGGTTCTCGCAGTTCGTTCCCTTTTCCTTCCACAGGAATGGCACCGCGTCCATCCGCAGCATCTCGACGCCGGCGTTGGCCAGCGAGAGCATCTCGCCGGCCATGGCGTTGAAGACGTCGGGGTTGCGGTAGTTGAGGTCCCACTGGAAGTTGTTGAAGGTCGTCCACACCCACTTCCCGATCGAGGTGCGGTAGGTGAAGGACCCGGGGTGGGCGTCGGGAAAGATGGGCCGCAGCGTGCGCTCGAACTGGTCGGGCTCGGTGCGATCCGGGTAGAGCCAGTAGTATTTCTCGAACTCCTCCTCGCCGGCGCGGGCCCGCTTCGCCCACTCGTGCTCGTCGGAGGTGTGGTTGAAGACGAAGTCGAGGACCAGGCTGATCCCCTGATGCCGGAGCTCGGAGGCGAGATCGGCCAGCTCCTCCATCGTGCCGAGCGCCGGATCGACCTCGCGGTAGCTGCTGATCGCGTAGCCGCCGTCGTCGTCGCCGTCCGGACTGCGGAAAAGCGGCATCAGGTGCAGGTAGCTCACGCCGAGTTCGTTGAGGTAGTCGATCTTGCCGCGCAGCCCTTCCAGGTCGCCGGCGAACAGGTCGACGTAGGCCATCGCGCCGACGATGCGGTTCGACTGGTACCAGTGCGGATGCCCTTCGCGGATCGCGTCGAGGCTCTTGAGGTCGGCGTCGCGCTCCAGCCACGCCTCGGCGCAGGTGCGGAGGATCTGCTCGACGTGGTAGAAAAAGTCGTAGCTCGGCCCGTAGACCTGCCAGAGCAGATCGAAGAGCACCGGAAAATGCTGCTCCAGCCGCTCCTCGAAAACCGCCCACTCGGGCCCCTCGATGTCGGCCGGGAAACTCCTGCGCAGCCGGGGAAGCAGGCGCTGGAGTGACAGTCGGCTTTCGTGAATCGTCGGGGGAAGGGTGGTGTCCATCATGTTTCTCGAATCAGTCGGAAGGCGGGTGGAAAGGCAAACTCCGTGCCACGGCGGGCAGGTCAACGGAGAATTCCGGCGCCGGGAACGGGCCGGTCACGCCCATGAAACCACCACCTCCTGCAAGTGGCCGGCCCGGTCCGGGTATTTCAAGCGGCCGTGCTCGACGCCATACTCGTGGACGCATTTCGTGACCTTCACGTCGTAGGCACAGTACTCGGCGATCTTCATCAGGGGTTCGAGATCGCCGGTCTTCTTGTGCTGCTGCCACCACTTCAGGGCGTCGAGACCGTCGGCCGTCTTGCCCTCGCCGCCGAGCGAACCCTTGGCGGCGGAGTCGAGCTTCAGGCGGAAGCCGAGAGTCTCCTGCAGGTCGAGCATCATGTCGAGGTTCACCGTCTGGCTCGGCAGGTCGACGATGGTGTAGGCCTGCAGCACGGGGTAGTCGAACTCGACGTGGTTCCAGCCGACCACGAGATCGGCCTTGAGGAGCTGGTCGATGAGGGCATCGACCTCGTTCTCGCCGTAGATCCGGTATTCACCGTCGCCGGTGCTGTAGGTCACCCCCACCGACATGCCGAGCTTGTCCTTGGCCCGCCCCACATCCGTGAGGCTGCGCTGCGTTTCGAGATCGAAGTAAACGATGTTCTTCCCGGCCACGCGGCGAGACTAAGGGGGGACGCTTCGCACTGAGAAGTGCCAAGTGGCCGACCCCTCGATGGCGGAGCT
This sequence comes from Haloferula sp. A504, assembly GCF_044385805.1. Lineage (NCBI taxonomy): Bacteria > Pseudomonadati > Verrucomicrobiota > Verrucomicrobiia > Verrucomicrobiales > Verrucomicrobiaceae > Haloferula > Haloferula sp. A504. The sequence continues at coordinate 119,645 of NZ_JBISBU010000006.1, read as the reverse complement.
CCCTGCCCGCCCGCGTCGCGCCTTGACCGTGGCACAGTTGCACAGTTACTTTCCTGCCAGTGAAAAACATCACGCTCAAGATCGACGACGACACCTACCGCCGGGCACGGAGCTTCGCGGCGAAGTCGGGCACCTCGGTCAGCGCCCTGGTTCGGCAATTCCTCGAGCGGCAAATCGAGGACGATGAAAGCCACGACCAGCGGGTGAAGGACCTCGAGGCGCTCTATAGGGCGGCCGACAAGCGTGCCAGGCCGCGCAAGCGGAGCCTCAAGCCGCTGACCCGCGGGGAGATCCACGATGAGCGCCTTCGTTGACACCAACGTGCTGGTTTACGCGGCCGATGAAGTGACGCCACAACCGCGAAAGACCCGCATCGCCCGGGAGATCCTGCTCGGGCGCAACCTCCACCTCTCGGTGCAGGTTCTCAGCGAGTTCATCGCCTCGGCACGACACCCGAAGAAGCTCGACTTCTCGAGTCGGCAGGAAGCGGCCTGGTTGAAGCAGTTCCTGCGGTTTCCGGTCGCCCCCCTCACCGAGAGAACGTTCACCGGCGCCCTGGAGATCCACTCCCGCTTCGGACTCTCCCACTGGGATTCGATGATTCTGGCGTCGGCCCGGGAATCGCGCTGCCCCACGCTCTACTCGGAAGACTTTTCGGACGGCCAGGAATACGACGGTGTGACGGTCGTGAATCCTTTCCGCTGATCACAGGTTCCTGAGCGACCTCGCCGCATCACTGCGGGCGGCGAACCAGGCGGGCAGGAAGGCGGCGCCGGCGCAGAGCAGGAAGGCAAGGACACCGATGAGGGCCACCTCGGTCGGATTCACGTGGGCCGGCAGGACGGTGAAGCCGTTGAACGACGCCGGAAACGGATCGAAGCCGAAGCCCCGCATGAAGCTCTGGATGCCCTCGCGGAACCGGATCACCAGCAGGCCAAGGCCGATCCCGGTCACCGACCCGGCGAAGCCGAGGATGGCACCCTGGTAAACGAAGACCCGCACGATCTGCCCCGGTGCCGCTCCCAGCGCCTTCATCACGCCGATCTCCCGGCGCTTCTGGATGGTCACCGTGAACATCACCGCCGTCATGGAAAAGGCCGACACCAGGATGATGAAGGACAGCGCGAAATACATCATCACCCGCTGCTGCTCGATCAACCGCGAGAAATCCGCCAACTCCTCGATCCAGGTGACCGGATACCAACCCTCGGGCAGGCGCTGCAGCATCAATCCGGCCATCACGCCGGCCTGATAGGGATCGTCGAGCCGCACCGCCACGCCCTGCACCCGGTCGTCCAGGCCGGCCAGGTCCTGGCCGAGATGCAGCGGAACGAAGACATCCGGGGTCAGCGCCATCTGGGACGATTGATAGACGCCGATGATGGTCGCCTCCTTCGGCAGGACGAACTCCTCGATGCCCTTGAGCACGTCGGCATCCATCTCCTTGACGTCGGTGGTGTCGAGCTTCTCCAGAATCCCGAGGAACTCGCCCTGAGCGTCCGGCCCGAGCTTCTGCACCTTCCTCCCGGCATCGTCCTCGGCGGCCGCAAGGATGGTGATCGCCTGGTAAACGATCTCCGCCTCCGGCTCGCGGATGTCGGACTCGAGAATCTGAGCCAGCGGGCTGTAGATCGCGTTCCAATCGTCCGTGGTCAGCTCGGAGCCCTCCGCAGTCGTTTTCCACGACTCGCGCGCCTTTCCGCGGATCGCCTTCAGTTCTTCGGCGAAGCGCTCGCGAACGGGGGGCTTCTTGGTCTTCTCGTAGGCCGCCTCGACCTGCTCGAAGTTGCGCAGGGTCAGCAGCCGGATGGTTTCCCCGACCGCCGCGTTGAAGGACCGAGCGACCTTCGAGGAGATGATCACTCGATCATCGATGCCCATGTCGGAGGAGCTTTCCGGATACGCGTCAAAATCGAGCATCGCCTCGATGCCCGCCACTTCCCGGGGATTGGTCGTGTCGATCGCACGGAACGTCCCCGCCGAACGATACCCGGCGATGTCGATGAGCATGCTGTCCTGCACGAAGGGCCCGGCCTCGGCCACTCCCTCCATGCCAGAAATTTTCCCGGCGATCCCCTGCCAATCGGCCACCGGCTCGCGGAAGCCGCCGTAGGGCGCGTAGTCCAGACGGATGTGCGGAATGAATCCCAGCAGCCGCCCCTTCACCTCGCGCTCGAGGCCGGAATAGACCGACATCACCACGACCAGAACCAAGACCCCGAGCATCACGCCCGACACGGAAATCAGGGCCACCGCCGAGAGCAGCGCGCGCCTCGGATTGAGGTAGCGCCAGGCAAGCATCAGGCTGAACGAACGGCGGGCCATGACCGTGCCTAGCCGCCGACAGCCCGCCGCGCAAGCGATCAGGACTTCAGATCGATGCCCTCGGCGTGGAGCAGGTGCTGCAGCGCGTCCTCCATGGTCCGCCGCACCTGCGCCGTGGTCCGGTGAAGATAGGCGTGGACCAGGGCATCCGAGGGATTCCGGTCCTCGCATTCCTCGCTGTAGGTCTCGAAGGCGACGAGGTTTCTCAGCAGTTCGGCAATGTGCCGGGGGCACTCGCAATCGACCGGGCTGTCGATCTGGGAGAGGCGCGAGAGCTGCGAGGGATCGAACAACCGCTCGGGAATCGTTCCCGGATCGGGGAGATGGCTCCGGCCGGTGAGGGATTCGAGCTGGAAGAGGCACTCCCGACGCAGGCGCGAGGCGTCCCGGGGCCCATGAAGCAACACCAGGTCCGGCTCGCCGCCCCGCACCGCCTCGGCCACGTCGCGGGTGGCAAAGCGATACGCGATGAGCGTCCGCCGCGCCCCGCAGCGTTTCGCCAGCTCCCTCGCATCCTCGAGCGTTTCGATGAAGAGCGTGTCGGTCTCGATGAGCAGCAGGTGCGCGCCGGGAGTGGCAGGGGCGGCGAGCGCCTCGGGGATGGTCGCAAACGGGCAGCTCCACTGGAAACCGAGGGGATCTTCCGTTTCGAGGAGCGCCTCGCCCGACGGACTCACCGCGAGAATTTTCCCCTGTTCGTCCGCATCGACGCCGACCGGACGGCCCGACGCCGCCTCCTCCTCGGCCAGTTGGGTCAAATCCTCGATCGAAAATCCGGCGATGCGACTGATCGAGTGCCCGGCATCGGTGAGCTGCCTGAGCAAGGAGAGTCGCTCCAGGTCCTCGCGAGTGTAGAGCCGACGCCGGGTCTCGGAGCGCCTGGGCTCGACCGCCCCGTAGCGCTTTTCCCACATCCGAATCCGCGCCGCGCTCAGCCCTGTCCGGGAAACCGCCGTGGCGGTCCCGAAGAGTTCTTCTTCGCGGGGTTCTGATCGGCTGTCGCTCATGATGGACCGATGGTCCACGAAACCCGGGATAAAGCAAACAAAAAGCGAACATGGAGAGGATTTGGAGAATATTTTGATTCTTGTTCGCTTTTTGGTTGCCTTGTAATGGTCCTTGTTCTTAGATCGTTCGTGTTCGGCGACCACACGGTGTGGAAACTGTTCTTAAACCTCTCCGCAAACATCATGTCCTACTCCCAATCCAACGAATCGCTCCGGACTTACTTCAAGGATATCGCCAAGACGCCGCTTCTCACCCCCGAGGAAGAGGTGAAACTCGCCAACAAGGTGATGCAGGGCGACGAGAAGGCCCGGGATCACATGATCCGCGCCAACCTCCGCCTCGTGGTCAAGATCGCCCAAGACTACAACGGCTACGGCCTCCCGCTCGCCGACCTGATTTCCGAAGGGAACATCGGCCTGACCAAGGCGGTCGAGCGGTTCGACCCGGAAAAAGGCGCCAAGCTCAGCAGCTACGCCGCGTGGTGGATCAAGCAGTCGATCAAGCGGGCGCTCGCCAACCAAGGAAAGACCGTCCGCCTGCCGGTGCACATGGTGCAGAAGATCTCGCACATGCGCAGCATCTCGCGGCGGATGACCGAGGAAATCGGCCGCGAGCCGACCCGCGCCGAATTGTCCGAAGAAACGGGCATCCCCGAGCGCAAGTTGGCCGCCCTCCAGCAGGCCGCCCAGAAGATCACCTCGCTCGACGCTCCCCTGGCCGATGGTGAAGGCACGACCTATGGAGAGGTGATCGGCGACGAAAACGCGGTGAACCCGCACGAAGCACTGAGCTGGACCAACTCGGCCGAGCAGCTCGAGGATCTGCTCGCCACGCTGGATCCGCGGGAGACCAAGATCATCCACGCCCGCTTCGGCCTGAACGGGAAAAAGCCGATGAATCTCGAGGAGATCGGTCGCGACTTCGGACTCACCCGCGAGCGCATCCGCCAGCTTCAGAACAAGGCGCTCGACAAGATGCGGCGTGCCCTTCGCCGGAAGGACAATCCCCTCCCGGATCCGGTCCACGGCATGCTCTGATTGCGGGTCCTTCCTTCGAAAGGCTTCAGCGACTCCACCCACCCTCCGGATCCTGCCCGCCTCGGGCTCGACCGGAGGGTTTTGCTTGTCGCAGGGCTCAATCGACCTCGAGGCAGATGGCCTTGAGGTAGGAAGCCTCCGGAAAGGTCGCTGGATGATCGGCCGCATGCCCGCTGGTCCAAAGTTCACGAAATCCGCGGCCCGAGCGGGCGGCCTCGCCGCGGACCAGGGTGAAAAACGGGTCGGTCGGAATGTGCGCGGAGCACGAGGCGGAGACCAGTCGACCCCCGGGGGCCAGCCTGGCGAGGGCCGCGGCATTGAGCCGGCGGTAGGCGCTCAGTGCGCCGTCCCGGTCGCGATCACGCTTGGCGAGCGAGGGAGGATCGCAAACGACGAGATCGAAGACGTCTCGGGATTGCTCAAGCCATTCAAAGACGTCGGCCTTCACCCCATCGTGCGGGACACCACCCAGTTCGGGGTTCAAGGCCAGGTTGCGACGAGCGCTGGCAAGGGCGTGGGCACTGATATCGACATCGACGATCCGGCGCGCTCCGCCCCGCGCCGCATAGGCCGAGAAGCCACCGGAGAAGCTGAACAGATTCAGCACTTTCCGCCCCGCGGCCAGCGCCTCGACCCGCGAGCGGTTGTCGCGCTGGTCGAGGAAAAAGCCGGTCTTCTGCCCGCGCAGTACTTCGGCCTCGAAGCGCAGCCCGTTTTCCCGGAACACCACCATCTCCTCACCCTCCGCTCCCCGGAAACCCTCCTTCAGGCCGGCTGCCCCGGCGGCTTCGCGAAGATTCCGGCTGAAGCGCAGGACGAGGTGCTCCGGCTCGAAAACTTCGCGCAGCACGCCCTCGATCTCGGCCCAGCGCCCAAGCCAGACGGCCGAATAGAGCTTCACCACCAGGGTGTCGGCGTAGCGGTCGGCCACCAAGCCGGGGAAGCCGTCGCTCTCGCCGTTCACGCAGCGTGCTCCCGTCGTTTCCCCGGAGGAAAAGACCGGCTCGCGCAAGGCGGCGGCTTCGCGGGCGCGCCCGAGCCACCATGCCCGGTCGATCGTCGCCGGTTCGCCGGCACAGACGACCCGCACGCGGATCGGTGAATCCGGATCGTACCATCCCGCCGCCAGGAACCGGTCGCGGCGGTCATAGAGCACCACAAGTTCGCCGGCATCGCCCTCCCGGTTCTGCGACTTGATGCTTTCGGCGAAAATCCAGGGATGCCCCCGGCGTACGGCCGCCTCGGCCCGCGGCAGCAATCGCATCCTCAGCCGCGCCATCGTCCTACTCGCCGCGCTGCCGGAAGACGTAAACGCCCCGCTTGTTCGCAATTGCGACGTCCGGGCGCTGGTCGCCATTCACATCGCGCACCGCAAACTGCGTGCCCACCCCGGAGTCCCGGTCGATCAGGCGCGGCTCATACGACGCTCCGCCTTTCCCGTCGCGGGAAAGCTTGAACCAGTAGAGCACCGGCGTGCCGTCCGGATCGACATCCCCGTTGGGCCCGTGGGCCCAGAAACGCTTGCCGGTCACGATGTCGGTGAGCCCGTCGCCGTCCATGTCGGCCATCTCGACCGCATGCGGCTGGGTGAAAACCACCCCGCCCGCACTGGCCTCCGGGGTCTTGCCCATGATCTCGTGGCGGCGGAACGTCCCATCCTCCCCCTGCTCGTGCCAGGCCAGTCCGTGGCCGTGCGCCTCGAGCGCGGTGACGACATCGTTCCGACCGTCGCCATTCACGTCGTCGACATGGATCTGCGCCGCCTGCGGCGCGAAGTCGGCGGCATGAAACTTCCACTCCGGATCGCCCTTCAAGGACTCGGGTTGCTGCCACCATCCGTGATTCATCAACAGGTCGATCCGGCCGTCGCCATTCACGTCCCCCGCACCGAGCCCGTGATGGAAGCGGCCCCATTTCTGCGGCTTCGGATCCGGATGCGGGGCCGATACCGGATGGAAACGCCACGGGGCCGTCGCATTCGCCGGATCCGGCGCGGCATACCCCAGGCAGGCACCCCCCTTCTCCTTCAGTTCGGTGTGAAAGACCAATTCCCTGCGGCCGTCACCGGTCACGTCGACGAACAGCGGCGACTCGTTGTCCACCGCCGGATAAGCGACATGTCGCTTCCAGTCACCCTCTTCGTTGCGGGGGTTGGCGTACCAAAAGGCTTCCTTGCCGGGAAAGCTGACCACCAGCACGTCGTCCCAGCCGTCGCCGTTGAAGTCGTCGCACCAGAGCTGGAAGCAATCCGAGTAGCCGTTGCGGCCCGACCACGCACCGGGAAAGCCGGCCACCGTGACCATCTCGCCCTCCGGGTTCTTCGCCCGATGGGGGGCTTCCGCTGAGGGCGACTTCCGCTCCGACGGCCCGTAGCTGTGACGCTGCTCGAAATCGGGCCCGGCCCACCAGTGCGGACCCGCCACCACGTCGGCTTCGCCGTCGTGGTTCAGATCGCCGAAGTCCACGCCTTCCGACCAGAATTCCCGTGTCAGCTCGAACCTCTCGAAAGCGGCGGCCTTCCCGTCTCCCGCTTCCTGCTTCAGGGCGTGGGCCGTCACCACCATCGCCAGCAGCATCGGCGGCATCCATCTCATCCAAGTCATCACCCCTTCAAACTGACGCTCCGCGGGGCCGGGCGGAAGCCTGATCTTGCCGAACAAAGCCGTGGCGGATCGCCGCAAGTCCGCCTAGGTTTCCCGAAATTCCCTGATGCCCCGCCTCCCGCCCACCACTCTGTCGCTGTTCTTGCTGACCCTGGCCTCGGCGGACGCCATTGTTTTCCGCAGCTACGACGCGACCCGGCACAAGCGGTTTGATCCGTTTCCGACCAATCCGCAGATCAATCCGAATCAGATCTTCGCCAATCTCGACCTCACAGGGATCGGCATGAATGCAATCTCAGCCGACATTCAGTGCGCCTTGGTGTCTCGTCAGCACGTGTTATTCGCCACTCACTTCACTCCTGGTGGTTTGGGACCCGGCGGAGCGGTCCGCTTCGTCGACAGCGGCGGCACCTACCATATCAGAAACATCACCTCGCAGGTGGTCATCCAGGACGGCGGCCAGAACTCCGACCTATCGGTGCTGAAGCTCACCTCACCGATCGATGCAGGCTCCGGGGTCGAACCCTTGGCCTACCTTGATCTGCCAAGTCCAGGCGACTACGAGACGCTCGTAATAGGTGTGGCCGGCAAACGCGATGAGGGAGGCGGCAACAAGTTCCCGGTGATTGGCAAGGGTGTCATTGCAGACGTGGAAACCAGTTCAAGGACCGAGAACTACGGCGGTAACACCGGTTTCCTGACCACCCGCTACATGCATTTCGATTACGTGCGCACCGGCGGTGGCCTCGACCCCGATGATGTTCACTTTGAGGGTGGCGACTCCGGCAGTCCGACTTTCGTAGATCACAACGGTAGAGCGGCGCTCGTAGGAGTTCACAGTTACGTCACCGGCTACTTTGCGGACCCACAACCGCCCCCAAGCGAACCTTACGAAAACTACGACGTCTTCATTCCCCACTACATCACCGCGCTCGACGCCGTCCTCGCCACCGACGGCTACCGGATGCGGCCGGCGAACGCACCGATGACCACCCTCGGCGACGCCTCCGCCACCGCTCAGACGACCCCGCGCCGGGCCCTGCCGCTCGACTTCTCCTACACGCTCACCAACACCGGTGCCAACGAGACCGGCAATCTCGAAGTCGAATTCCATTTCGACCCGGCCGAGGCCCCGGACTCCCTGACCCCGCCTGCCGGCTGGGTCACCTATGGCGGCGCGCCATCGTGGACCTTCCGCCGGGCCCTGCTCGCCGCAGCCGCCGGCGGAACCTTCACCGCCACCTGGACCGCCGCCCCCTCCGTTGCGACCATCGACCCCGGCATCATGCGCCGCAGCGACACCACGACCGAAGCCTCTCCGGGATTCACCATCGCGCTCGCCCCGTCCTTCGCCGACTGGGCCTCCGGACTTTCCGAGCCCGCCGAGAGCGACGATCCCGACAAGGACCAGCTCATCAACCTCCTGGAGTACGCCTTCGGCGGCGACCCGGAGAACGGACACCTTGTCTTCGCCGACGGCGGGCCGCTCACTCCCGCTCTCAGCGTCGGCGGTGGCACCGTGACGCTCTCCTTCCCCGAGCGCGACGACAAGGTGCTACGAGGGTTGTCGTACATCCCGGAGTTTTCGTCGACCCTCGGCGGCTGGGTCACCACGACCCCGCCCGGGTTTTCGTCGACCACCGAGGCCTACGCACCGGCGGTGCCCGGATTTGTGAAACGGGTCCTCACCTGGACCGCGGCCCCGGACGCCGGCTTTGCGCGGATCCGGGTCGAACTGAACGAATGACGCCGGGCTCGCCCATCTACGCGGCGGCGGTCGCCGCGGGAATCCTGATCGGCGCGCTCGGTTGGTGGCGGATGTCGCGCAACGACCCGCGGCTTCCGGTCATCTACTTCTGCGGGCTGATCGGGGCCTTTCTCGGGGCCAAGCTCGCCTTTCTTGCCGCCGAGGGGTGGCTCCACGCCGGCGACCCGGACCGCTGGACGATCTGGCTGTCGGGCAAATCCGTGATGGGGGCGCTGCCCGGCGGTTGGGCGGCGGTCGAAGCGGCCAAGCACTTCACCGGATACGATCAGGTCACCGGCGACCGCTTCGCGCTCCTGCTGCCAATCCCGCTCGTTCTCGGCCGTCTTGGCTGCCTGCACGCCGGATGCTGCCTCGGCATCCCCCTCGACTGCTGCCGTTGGCCCGCCGTGCCGGTCGAGATCGGCTTCCAACTCGTCGTGTTCGCAGGCCTGCTGGCCCTCCGCTGGCGCCAGATCCTCCCAGGCCAGCACTTCCACCTCTACCTGATCGCCTACGGCTTGTTCCGCTTCAGCCACGAGTTCCTTCGCGCCACCCCCAAGCCCTTCGCCGGGTTGTCCGGCTACCAACTGCTGGCCCTCGGCACGGCGGGAGCCGCAATTCTTGCCTTTGTCCGGAGGGCGAATGACGCGTCGGGGGAGGGAAAAAATTCGCCGGATTCCGGGGGTTGCGAAACTCCCGGATCACGGCAAGTGTAGCGCCGACCAACCAATAAGCGACATGAAGAAATTCATCCTCACCTTCCTCACCCTCGCCGCCACTGCCGTCGGCGCCGCCGCCCAGGACGCCGTCACGATCGAAATGACCGGCAACGACCAGATGCAGTACGACAAGAAGGAGATCACGGCCGTCGAAGGCCAGAAGGTCACCATCAAGTTCAAGCACATCGGGAAGCTGCCGAAGGCCGCCATGGGCCACAACGTGGTGATCCTCAAGTCCGGCACCCAGATTGCCCCGTTCGCGATGAAGTGCGCTCCCGCCGCTGCGAATGACTACATTCCCGAGGACGAGGAATCCAAGTCCCTGATCATCGCCCACACCGAAATGATCGGCGGCGGCGAGGAAACCGAGGTCACCTTCACCGCCCCGGCGGCGGGCGAGTATCCCTACCTCTGCACCTTCCCCGGCCACTTCGGCGTGATGAACGGCAAGTTCATCGTCACCGCGAAGTAAGCAACCCTCAGCTCACTCGAGAGGCCGTCCGGATCCCCGGGCGGCCTTTTTTCGCAAGTCGCCTCCCGGGATTCACTCCTCCGGCCGCTCCAAAAGCACTCGATACTCGCTCCCGGCCCTTGTCGGAAAGGCAATCCTCCCGGGTTCAAGCTCGCGGAACTCCACCTCGTCGCCACCTGTAAAAACCGAAACCGGACCCGCCACCCGCAGCACGCAGTCGCGCCCATGGTCCGATCGGATCGTGGCATGAAACAGCCGGTTCTCCTTCCAGCGCAGGTCGATCTCGAAACCGCCGCGGGCCCGGATGCCGCGCGCATGACCGTCCGACCACTCCCCGGGCAACGCCGGCAGCAGGTGGATCCCATCCATGTGCGACTGCACCAGCATCTCGCCGACGCCCGACGCGTAGCCAAAGTTGCCATCGATCTGGAACGGCGGGTGGGCGCAAAGCAGGTTGTCGTACACATTCCCACGCAGCATCTCGGCGAGCAGCTTGTAGGCGCGGTCGCCGTCGTGAAGGCGCGCCCACATGTTGATCTTCCAGGCCTTGCTCCAACCGGTGGCTCCGTCGCCGCGGGCATTCATCGAGACCCGCGCCGCTTCGGCGAGCTCGGGCGTCGTCAGCGGTGAGATCTGGCACCCGGGATGCACGGCGATCAGGTGCGAAAGGTGGCGGTGACGGTTCTCCGGGTCGTCGCGATCCACCATCCACTCCTGCAGCTGGCCCCACTTGCCGATCCGGGGTCCCAGCAGACGGTCGCGCATGTCGATGGCCTTGGCGCGCTCCTCTTCGTCGATCCCCAGGATCTCCGAAGCCTCGGCGAAGTTCGACAAGAGGTCCCAGGCAAGCTGCTGCTCGAAGCTCACCCCGTCCTCGCTTTTCGGGCCATGCTCGGGCGACCAGCCGTCCGGCGAAACCAGCACGGTGCCCTCCCCGTCCGGCGACGGGATTTCCACCAGGTGGTCCTCCCAGAACATGAAGAGATCCTTGAGCGCCGGGTAGGCCCGCGCTTTCAGGTAATCCTCATCGAGCGTGTACCGGTAGTGGTCCCAGAGGTTGTTCGCCAGCCAGGAGGCGTCGCCGATCGACCATCGGTAGCTGCCGCCTCCGAAAATCCCGTTCTCCACCCGCATGGCGAAGCCGCGCTTCTTGAAGTGCTCCCAGGTCTCCTCCCGCCGCACCTCGCGGATCGCGTGAAACCAGTCGGCAAAGGGCTCGAAACACTCGCCCAGATTCGCCTGGTCGACGAACCAGTAGTTCATCTGGAGATTGACGTCGGAATGGTAGTCGCAGCGCCACTCGGGATCGTTGCGGTCGTTCCACAAGCCCTGAAGATTGGAGGGCAGGCTGCCGGGCCGCGAGCAGCTGATCATCAGGTAGCGCGCATATTGGTACATCAGTTCTTCCAAATCCGGATCCGGCTTTCCCGTGCCTCCCACCGCCTCGGCCTCATAGACCGTCTTCTCCCCGGGTCCGGGGCCGTCACCCCGGTAGGCCGCCATCCGCTCGTCGGTCGGCAACGCCAGCTGATCCGATGCCGTGGTGCCCCAGTCGACCGTCATCCGGCCATACAGCTCCCGGTAGTCGGCCACATGCTCCGTCAGCAGTTCCTGGAACGGCCGCTTGGCCGCCGACTCGACACGCTGCTTCACCTCCTCCACCGGATCGCCCTCGGTCCAGCCCCGGTCCCGGTGCGGGACGTAATCGGTCGCCGCCCCGACGAAAACCGTTAGACTGTCGCAGCCCTTGAAACGGATCGCCCCGTCGGCCGCCTCGATGGCCCCGCCTTCATGCCGCACGAGCACCCGGGAGGCATACTTCAGCACGACCGGATCCTCCCACGTCCTGCCGGGTTTCGGATAGAACTGATGGCGGATGGTGTCGCCGGCCGCCGAGAGCACGTTCCCTTCGGCCACGATCGTTGCGTCGTGCGCGTCGGTCAGCCGGATATGCCCGGAATGAGCACCGGGCGCATCCGCGGTGAAGCGAAAGATCATGACGCCGGCGGGTGCGCTGACGAAACCATCCCGGGTGTAGCGGACTCCCTTGCTGGTGTAGTGGACGCGATGGATTGCCCGACTGATGTCGAGCTGCCGCCGGTAGTCGGAAAGCTCCTCGTGATCGAAGGCAATGAAGACGTCTCCGAAAGCCTGGTAGGCTCCCGTGTTCGTCTCGCCGCCGATCCACAGCGAGTCCTCGTTGAACTGGATGCGCTCCTCGGGAACGCCACCGAACACCATGCAGCCCAGGCTGCCGTTGCCCAAAGGCAGTGCCTGCTGCTGCCAACTCGCGGCCGGTTCGTCATACCAAAGAACCCGGTCCGCACCGGACTCGGCCGCAGCGGCGGAAAACATGCCGAGCAGCATCGGGAAAAGCGATCTTCGCATGGATCCGCTTACGGACCGGACGGCCCAGTCTATCCCGGATTTCTCACGCCCCGTGAGGAATCCGCACCCGAGAGCGCGAGGGCCGACGGAGTCGGGGTTAGCCCCGATAGGCGATGGAACCAGCTGTCTTTTCCGCCGGAGAGTGCCGTCGCCGTATCGGTCCCGACCCGGTCGAAATGCATTTCTCACGCGTGAGAAATGCAGGCTAACTTCGCGCCATCACCCGCAATACGAGGCTCCCTGCCTGCCTCCAGATTCACTACAGTCTGGGGTTGATTACGTCAGAAAAAGAGTCATTTTATCTGACGTAATGGCCAGGCCACTGACCCATCACAGCACGGCTGATCGGATTCGACGGGAAGTCACGAAATCCAGCCCGGATACCGTGTTCCACGCGGGGCAATTCCTTGAACTTGCGAGCCGTGCCGCCATCGACAAGGCATTGTCGCGCTTGGTGGAGTCAGGATTTCTAAAACGGCTGGCGCGAGGACTCTATTATCAGCCGAGGACCCATACCGTTCTCGGCGAAATCCTGCCGCCTGTGGAGGCTGTGGCAAAGGCGCTTGCCGACCGGGATCATGTGAAACTTCAGCCCTTCGGCGGCTATGCCGCCAACCTGCTGCGCCTCTCGGACCAGGTTCCGGCCCGCGTGGTCTTCCTTACCGACGGCAAGGCCCGAATGATTCGCTACGGAAATCGGACGATCGAATTGAGGCGGGCCTCACCCCGCATGATGGCAGCCGCAGGCCGGACGACGGGCCTGGTCATTGCGGCACTCCGCTACATCGGCAAGGACCACATCACTCCGGCACGGGTGGCGCACCTGCGCAAGCTGCTGTCTCCCGAGGATCGTCGCCGCCTGCTTGAGGATCTCCCGCTCGCACCGGCCTGGATGCACCCCCATTTCAAGGCCATCGCCAGGGAGGACGACGCCCCGTGAAATCCTTCGCCACGCTTCCCGCCGCAGAACGCGCCCTCTACTGGCGCAACCACGCCGAGCGTGCGGGTGTGCCGGAGTTCATTGCGGAAAAGGACTTCTGGGTCTGTTGGCTGCTCCGCCACATCTTTGCCACCCCCGAACTCGGGGCGCAGTGTGTCTTCAAGGGCGGCACGTCTCTCTCCAAGGTCTTTGGTGCTATCCATCGATTCTCGGAGGACATCGATCTTGCACTCACCCCCGCCTCGCTCGGGTGGGAGGAAGCCGATCTCGACAATGCGCCCTCCCATTCCCAGCGCCGGAAGCGCAATGCGCAGCTCCAGGCGGATTGCTCTTCCGCGGTCGAGACGCGGTTCATGCCCGCTCTCGAAACCGTGGTGACCGCCGCCCTCGGCCCCCGGCCTGAAACGGGCCACTGGTTGAGCTTCGAGCAGGACGCCGCGTCCCGCTCGCCGGTCATCCTCTTTCCCTACCCGCGTGCGGTCGCGCCCGGTTCGTACATTCCGCCGCTCGTCAAAATGGAGTTCGGGTCATTGACCGACCAGCGGCCCACCGGCACCCACACGATCACACCGTTGATCGCCAGACTCGCGCCCGATGCGTTCGACGACTTCCACGCCGAAGTGTGCGCTCTGGAAATCGAACGGACGTTCTGGGAAAAGGCCACCATCCTGCACGCCGAATACCACCGGCCAACCGACCAGCCGATCCGGGACCGGTTCGCGCGCCACTACTCCGACTTCGCCGCACTCTGGCAACACCCCGGCGGCCGTGCCGCCGCCGCACGAGTCGATCTGCTGGAGCGGGTTCGCCTCCACAAGAGCCGCTTCTTCGCCTCAAGCTGGGCTCGTTACGAAACCGCCGTTCCCGGCACGCTGCGCCTCGTCCCGCCGGACGCGCGGATCCCCGAACTCCGCCGCGACTATGCCGTCATGGAACCGATGTTCCTTTCCCCGCCACCAGAGTTCGATACGGTGCTCGCGACGCTGCGCGAGGCGGAAGACACCATCAACGCGACCTAGCATGCAATCCGACCGCATCAAGAGCTGGCCCGCTGATGAACGACCCCGCGAAAAGCTCTTCGCGCACGGTGCGGAAAGCCTCAGCCCCGCCGAACTCTTGGCAGTTGTGCTGACAAGCACAAGGGCCCCAGCTAAGACATCCCGTCGTGGATCTTCAACGAGATCGACGAAAGCCACCTGATAATCGCGGACCTGACCGACGAGAAGCCCAACGTCTATTGCGAGGTCGGCTACGCCAAGTTCCGGGGCGTCCCGTTCATCCTCACCTTCCACAAGCATAAAAAAGAAGGATGTCGCGCCTTGTGACGGGGAATCCTCACCCGGCAACAGGGTCCACTTCGAATTGGCTCCTCATCGCTACGTCGCCTACGAAAGCGCGATGGAACTTCGCGACAGGCTCAACGAAGAACTGGAGGCATGGTATGATAAGAGCCTTCCCGAAGGCAGGCCCGTAGGGTGGCTGTGACTCCATTCAGGGCTACGACTTTCTTCCGGCTTTGGATACACGGCTGCCTTGGGAGCGTTCGCCATCGCGAAAAACCGACAGGGCTTACTCGGGAGCCACGCTTCAGCGAAAAAATGGAACACCAATCCTGTTTTGTCACATTTTTGAAAAAGATGACAAAAGCTGATTCTGACGTCTCTCGGTCCTTATCCAGTTTCCTCGCACAGCTCGGAGGCGCACCCGATGGAGAAGAAGTGAGCGACGCCCGCCCGTCGCCTGACCGTCACGGACATGAACGCTCAGGCCCGGGCCGCCCGGTCCATCGGGCTGTTTCCAAGACATGGACCGCCCTTCATTTCATGACCGGGACGGTCAGGCCACAGGCAGGCGGATCAGGCTTTCTCTTTCAGCAGATCGCGGATCTCGGTGAGGAGCTTCTCCTCGGCCGGCGGCTCCGCGGGCGCGGCCTCTTCCTCCTCCTTCTTCTGCATCGCCACCATCAGCTTCTTCACCACCAGGAAGACGGCGAAGGCCAGCAACAGGAAGGCGATCGAGTCGGTGATGAACTGGCCGTAAGCGATCGCCACTTCGGGCTTCGCCGCCGTCACGATGGCGTCGCCGTCCTTGACCTCGGCCACACCGGGCTCGAGCACCCACTTGAGCTTGGTGAAGTCAACCCCGGCAATCAGCTTGCCCAGCGGCGGCATCAGCACGTTGTCGACGAGCGACTTCACCACGGTGCCGAAGGCACCACCGATGATGATGCCGACCGCCATGTCCATCACGTTGCCCTTGAAGGCGAACTCCTTGAATTCCTTGATCATGTTCCTGAGGTTGCTTGTTAGGAGGTTGAATCAAGCGACTTCGGGAATGCCTGGCAAGAACACAGGTCGATGGCCGGCTCACTCCTTCTTGACCCAGGCACTCACGGCATGGACCGGATCGAGTCCCTCACCCAGAAAATCGGGAAGCCCCCCCGCACTGAAGCCGCTGGCCTCCCAATCATCCCCGTCCTTCGAGAAGAATGCCGTCACCGTCAGTTTCTCCGTCTTGTCGCCGTGGGAGAAAGACACCTCGATCTCGGCCGAGCCTTCCTTGCCATCGTTCTCCATCTTGCCGATGGAATCGACGACGGCCTTGATCTCGTTGCCGTTCTTCGCCGTGAACGACGGGGCCAGTGAGCCGAGGTGCTTCCGCGCGGCGGCCTCGAAGCCCGGATCCGGATCACCCGCCGGCTCGTCGTCATCGCTGTCGAAACTGAACGATCCACCCATATCGATTTCGCCCCCCTCAGCCTCCTGCTTCGACGCCTCTATCAGTTCCTTCAACTCATCGGACTGCCCGGCCTTCGCCTCCGCCACCTCGGCCTGATAATCGAAGATCGGCTCACCTGCCTTGAAGACAATCCTGAAGTCCTCGCCTCCGAAGGCCGACTCCATGACTTCCGGGGGCATGTCGCCCGACTTGCTGTCCATGCTCCCCTCGGCCGCGAGCTTCTTCATCACCTCGTCATCCATCAGCACCTTCTCCATCCCGTCCAACATCTGCCGGCCCGTGTAGGTGACCGTCGCGGCGTTGGAGCCCTTCTTCTCGAAGATCTCCGTCTCCTCGATCTCGCCGGCCACCTTGATCGCAATCCTGCTCTTCATCCCCTCCATGATCCCCGCCATCATCGGCTTGGCCTGGCGGAATTCCATCCGCTGCTTCTTGATTTCCGCCTCGATGTCCTCGGGGGGATCCGCCGCCCCGGTCTCGTCCTCATCCCCGGCCATGGGCATGAAGCTCAGCGTGATCACGCCCCCGGCCTCCTCCATCCGCCAGCGGGTGTTGCCCATGTCCGAGGACATGCCGCCGCTGTCCATCGAGCCGACCGAGAACTTCGTGATGTCCGGGAAATAGGCAACGCCGGTGAATTCCGTCATGCCCTCGTCGTCGACACGATACCTGACGTCCGACCAGGCCTCGACCCCCTGGGCTCCACCCAGCAGCCCCACGGCGGTATCACGGGCCATTTTCCCGGGGTCCGGTTTTTCGGCCTCTTCTCCGAAGCCGATTCCGAGGTCGGGACCCCCGGCGACCCGGATCTTGACCAGCGCCTTGCCGGAGCCGTCGGGGTTCAGGACGATCTTTTCGTCGGTTTCGAGGCAGCTGGTCAGGGCGAGCGCGGCTGCGGCAGGAACCAGGAACAGGGGGCGGGCAAGGGATCTCATCATGGTATGTGGGGAGTTGGTCAAAGAAGGGCATACCAAAAGCGGTCCGATCCTCCAGCTACATACCCGGCACATTTTTGGAACATGGCCGCTCCCCGGCCCGGGTGCGACTGAAAGTAGTCGGCAAACCGGTTTGGAGGAATGACGAATGAGGAAATCCCGAATGTCGAATGTCGTGTCGAAGGGAAATGGGCCGGTCCTTGTCGGGCGTCGAGGCTTGCTGGTGCGCTGCAAGCCGAAGGCTCGCCCGGCGATGACGCCTGGATGCGGCTGTCGATCATCTTCCTCTCAAAGCACTCCATTCGGCATTCGGCAATTTTGTATTCGAAATTCTTCCGCGGATCTCCTCACCCGGTGAAAAATGCCCGCCAATTCCAGTGGCACTCCTCCGGACCTTCCCCTTTGACATCCTCCCGTCTCACGACCACCCTCCGCGCGAACCGCGAAACCACTGCATCCCATGGCCTACGATCTCATTGTCATCGGCGGCGGACCCGCCGGCTACGTCGCCGCCATCCGCGCCTCCCAGCTCGGAAAGAAAGTCGCCTGCGTCGAGGCGGACCGCGCCGGCGGCACCTGCCTGAACTGGGGCTGCATCCCGACCAAGGCGCTCCTCAAGAACGCCGAGCTGTTCCACACGCTCTCCCACCGCGCCAAGGAATTCGGATTCTCCTTCGACAACCTGAGCTACGACTGGTCCTCGGTGATCGGCCGCTCGCGCAAGGTCTCCGACCGCCTCGCCGGCGGCATCGAGTTCCTGTTCAAGAAGAACGGCGTCGAATACGTCCGCGGTCACGGGGCCATCACCGGACCGGGCAAGGTCGAGGTCACCGCGAAGGACGGCTCGAAGTCCTCCGCGGAAGCCAAGCACATCATCGTCGCCACCGGCTGCAAGTCGCGCGACCTTCCCGGCCTGCCCTTCAACGGCACCTCGGTGATCGGCTCGAAGGAAGCCATGGTCGTCGAGAAGCAGCCGAAGGAGATGATCATCATCGGTGCCGGCGCGATCGGCGTCGAGTTCGCCTACATCTACAATGCCTTCGGCACCAAGGTGACCGTCGTTGAAATGCTCGACCGCCTCGTCCCGGTCGAGGACGACGAGATCGGCGACGCGCTCGAGAAATCCTTCACCAAGCAGGGCATCCGCTGCCTCACGGGCCACAAGGTCACCGCCACCAAGGACCACGGCGACCGCGTCGAGGTCACGGTCGAGGGCGCCAAGGAGAACGGCACCATTTCCGCCGACGTCTGCCTCGTCGCCATCGGCGTCCAGCCGGTGCTGCCTGGCGGCCAGGAAATGAAGCTCTCCGAGCGCGGCTACATCGAGGTCGGCGACCGCTACGAGACCTCGATCGACGGCGTTTACGCGATCGGCGACATCACCGGCCCCCCGTGGCTGGCGCACACCGCGTCCTTCGAGGCGATCCAGTGCGTCGAGGGCCTCTACGTCGACGGCCACACGCCGCGCAAGGTGACCAACTTCCCCGGCTGCACCTACTGCCACCCGCAGGTCGCCTCGGTCGGCAAGACCGAGCGCGCGCTCAAGGAAGAGGGTGTCGAGTACACCGTCGGCAAGATCCCCTTCATGGCGATCGGCAAGGCCATCGCCGCCGGCGAGCCGGACGGCTTCGCCAAGCTGCTCTACGGCAAGAAGCACGGCGAGCTGCTCGGCGCCCACATCATCGGCGACAACGCCACCGAACTGATTGCGGAGATGGGCCTCGCCCTCGACCAGGAACTGACCGGCGAGGAGATCCACGCGACCATCCACGCCCACCCGACGATGAGCGAGGTCATCCACGAGGCCACCCTGGCCGCCGAAGGCCACGCCATCCACTTCTGAGTATGGAGAAAAGCGGCTTCCAGCCGCCGACCCCTCTCAAACGCCCGCCGGCTCACGCCGCCGGGCGTTTTTTTCTGCATGCAGAGAGCCTGCCGAGCCTTTGCTTGAGCAAACGCCTGAACCAGAGGACTTTTGACCTTGGACCTTCAGACCTTCGACCGCCTTGCCCTGAGCCACATCGAATCCCGAGAACACGCCAAAGGAAGCGCCATTCCGCCTAGTCGCCGCCTTCCTCGATTCTCACCAGCTTCATGACCGGTGCGAAGCCGGTGAGGTCCTCGGACTGAACAAGGCCGGTGCCCGGGTGGTACCACTGGCGCTCGCTGGAGACGTCGAACCACTCCTCGGAGAGTTGCTCGGTCCGGCGCTCCACCACCACGCAGTCCTTGAAGGTGCCGGCCGGGACCTCGACGTCTTCGAGCCCGAGGACCCGGATCTCGATCTCCGTTTTACCGCGGTCGAGCTCCGTCTCGCCTTCCTCGACATATCGACTCGTCCACGACGACCGGCTGCGATGCACCGCACCCTCGCGGAACTCCTTCGGCAGGATTCGCTCGGGCTCCGGATACTCGCCGCTGTGCTCGCCTTCGGTCCACGACAGGAGTTGTTCGCCGTCGCCGATCAGGGAGGTGCCGCGATAGACGCCCTCGCCGTCGGGGTCGGCGTAGGGTTCCTCGGTCACGATGCGGGTTCCGTCCTCGGTCTTCTCCATCGTCTTCACTTCCCAGCTCCAGGTGTGCTTGCCCATGGCATTCGCTCCCTCGTAGTGAAGCACCCGGCCGGGCTTGAGCGGCACCAGTTCACGGATGTCCGCCAGCTTGCGCCCACCCTCGCGCTCCGCTGCCGAAGTTTCCTCCCGCTGGTCCTGACCCGCGTGCAGCCGCGCGCGCAGCCCGTCGTCCTCGAAATCGAGCGCGGTCCGGAGTCGCTCGAAGCGCTCGAAGAAGTCGACCGGTTCGCCCTCCATGCGGGGTGCCGCCGGATGCCCGTAGGCGGCCGACTCGAAGGTGCGCGCCTCCTCGTTCCAGTGGAAGCCCTTCCCGCCCGGGCACGCGATCCGGGAACCAAAATGGTTCTCATGGAACTGGAGAGCCTGCTCATCCGGAGCGATGCGATGCCACTCGTTGAGAATCGAAAGGGCCGCCCAGCTCTCGCGTTGCCGGAGCGAATCGGTGTCGGCAAGGAGCAGACCGATGGGACCGTTCACAAGGAAGCCCGGGCTGGCATCGAGCGACAGGCTCCTGCCGGAATTCACCGCCTCGGCATCGACCGCCTCGGCCAGCCCAAGATCCATCGCATTCCTGAGGATCCGTTCGTCAAGTGCGAGGATCAGGGCCTTGGGCATGATGGCGTAGCAGATCCGGAAGTCCTCACCCATGTCCGCCACGGAGCGGATCACGATGTAGGAGCGGTCGCCGTGCTTGTGCGTCTCCCATTTCATCGTGTCCGGCGCAGAGGTCTCGACCATGCCCCGCATCGCGGTGAGGAAGAGCCCGAGCTTGATCGCGCTTCTCGACTCAATCCTCATCGAGACGGGAATCTTGTTCCACAACTCGAAGGCCATCGATTCGAGGTCTCCCGAATGCTCCCACAACAGGCTCTGGTGAAGGTCGATCGAAATCGCGTCGCCGACCCACGAGAGCGGCTTGATCTTCAAGCCGGGGAGCATGGGTGTCAGCTGTTGGTTGAAGTCCTCGAACATCGGCCCGTCGGCATCCACCGCCAGCGCCAGATGCAACATCGAAGTGGCCGGGCGGGTGCGGGCCTTCTCGGACAACTCCGAGTCCCCGGCAAAAGCCATCATCTCCCGGTAGTCGCTGCCCACCGTGAGCGGCAGGACCGTGAGGTCGGCGTCGTAGCCGTCCTCATCGATCGAGAGCCGGAGGGCAATCGGATCGAAAACCTGCGACCAGCCCTGTTCGTAGCCGGTCCGCCAGCGGACATAGGCATCCCTTTCCGCCGCGCTGGCCTCGGTGATCGCCAGTTCGGAGACCGGGGTCAGAAACCCGGCGTCGCCGAAACGTCCGCTGCGCGCCATGCCATCGACGATCTCCACCTTGCCGAGAAGCTCCGCATAGTCCTCGTCGCCACCCTCACCGGAGATTCCGCGCGAAGTCAGTTCATCGAGCGCGGCCAGCGCCCGGTTGCGCCGCGAGACGCCGATGCGCAACTCCGGTCCCGCCCAGCGCCGGATGGTCGCATCCGACAGGAACACAAAGGCCGATCCCGGGTCGTCAAGTGGGTAGCGGGCCCGGAAGAAACGGAACTCGTCCGTGCCACCAAGGGCTTCGGCCTTCCCGAGCGCAACCTCGGTGAGTCGCCCGACCTGGACCGGAGAGTTGGTCACGGCCACCAGTCCCTTCACCTTCACCAGGTGACTTGAAACGGATCGGTCGGGGCTCACGAAGGACAGCACCGTCGAGTCCCCGCCTTCCGCCTCCACCCCATCGATTCCCACCCGCAGACCGATCGACTTGGCCAGCATGTCGAACAGGAGGTCCGGCTTCCCGGTCTCGAAAAGCAGCGCGACATCGGTGCCGGTCGGGAAAAACGCATCGCCTCCCGTGAGGGCCACGGATTTCACCGGCAGCAGACGCGTCGTCACATCCGGCAGGTCCAGGCCGAGCTGGCGGCGATAGCGGCCGATGAGCTCGGCGTAGGGGTTGCGGGCATCGAGGCGGCTGAAGGCCGACACCGGCTCGCGTTCCAGGCGGTCGAGCAGCCCGAGCAGCGTCGGAAGCGACGGCGAAAACATCGCGTGCTGGTCGTGAGGGATGAACCGGGCCAGCGGGTCCACCGCAATCTCCCCCTCCGGCAGACGTTCCGCCCAATCGATCTCCGCGACGGTGATCCCCACGATGTCGGCGACCGGCACGGGCTTGGCCTCCGCGTCCTCCGAGGTCGCCAGGATCAGGTCCCGGTCGAGCGCCAGGTTTTCGGAAATCGCCCGTCCCCCGCTGAAGACCTGGAAGGAATCGTCCAAGCGCTCGCCGACCCGCGGAACGGCATCATCTTCCTGCCTCTTCCCCGCCAGGTGCCGGAACCAGGCCTTGCCCGGCCCGCCCGCCTGCATCCGCCTCGAAGCCCAGGCCCGCCGGGCCTTGAGGAACTGCTCCTCGTCGCAGGACTCCCCCGCATCGGCAGCGAGCTGGAAGGCAAACGACGCCACGGTCGCCCCGTCTCCCCCCGGGCCCAGATCGATCACGCCCGAAAGACGGCCGTCCTCGGGCACCTTGAAGAATACCCGGCCCTCCCCCTGCGGGATGGGCTGCCGATCCTCCTCATCGAACTCCAGCAGAAAGTAGGCCTCGCCGTTCACCCGCACGTCGGGCCAGGCACCGCCCCACGGCGAGACGGGGTGCTTTAGTGCGGTCTCGAGGGCATTCTCCGCCTCCTCGAAGCCGATCTCCGAAACCGCGATCGACCGGTATTCGGCCGGGGCGGCAGGGACGCCAAACACCATCGCGATCCAAACCACCGCAAGCACAGGGAGACTCTTCATGAATTCACTCTGGGCCCGCAAAAGCCAAAGAGAAGCTTTTCCACCGACGACTTCCTCCATCCCGTCCGGCCGCAAAGCACCACCCACCGGGTGTACCTGAAAGTGGTGGGCATGGCCGGGACTTGCCGGCCGCCCGGCATCACTCTCTAGACTGCGGCGATTCATCGCCGCTTTGGCGAAGCATTTCAATGCGAGCCGGGCCATCGGCGATGAATCGCTTCCATCAAAGCGGCGATGAATCGCCGCAGTCTAGATTTCCCGGCGGCTCCCCATCCGGGGCGGAGTGAAGCCAGGGAGCAAGGGAGCAAGGGAGGAACACCGAGCCTGAAAAGTCCGGCCGTGGCCCACTGCTTCGCGGTCACCCCAACCGCTCTGCCCACCACTTTCAGTGACACCCCCACCCACCCCCGGCCTTGCCGGGCACCCCACTGGTCTGTTAGCGTGCCGCCCTGATGAGCGAGTGGTACTACGCCCACGGCGGCGAACAGAAGGGTCCGGTTCCCGTTTCCGAGCTCCAGCGTCTGGCCGGCACCGGAGAATTCGATCCCGCCGCCGACCTGGTCTGGCGGGACGGCATGCCCGACTGGAAGCCGGCCGGTGCGGTCGAGGAACTTGGATCCCTGTTCCAGCCCGCCACCGAGGAGCTTCCCACCGCTCCGACCACTGCGGAACCCGCGACGCCGGCCTCCGGCGACTTCAATCCCTACGCCGCACCGGCCGCACCGGAAACCGTCATGGCCTCGTCCGGAATGGCCGGGGACGACCGCCAGGAAATCCCTCCGGGCAGCGACCCGCTCCAGGTGGGTGCCTGCATTTCGCGGGGCTTCGAGTTGATGAAGGCGAATCTCGGCATGGTCATTGCCGTCGTGGTCATCTTCGGAGCCATCTCGTGGACGGCGGGCTCGGTCTTCGGGGTGATCGAGGGACTCCTCGGAGGCGGCATCCAGCCCGGGTTCGAGATCGATCCCCAGACCGGCGAGTTCCAACCGCAGAACCAGGAAATCACCCCGGCCCAGGTCCTGGTTTCGATCGTGGTGAACCTGATCAACCAACTCGTTTCCGTGTTCCTCGCCCTGGGAATGACCCGCATCGGACTGAACATCGTCGATGGCCGGGAGTTCACCATCGGCATGCTGTTCGGAGAAGCCGGCAAGCTGGTTCGCGCCTTCCTCGCCGGGCTGCTCTACGGATTGGCGGTCGCGGTGGGATTGGTCCTGCTGATCGTCCCGGGCATCTACATCGCCCTCCGCTATGGCCAGTACCAGTCGGCGATCGTCGACCGCGACATGGGCGTGATGGAGTCGCTCGCCTACAGCTCACGCATCACCGAGGGACAGAAGTGGCCCCTCCTCGGCCTGGCGATACTCAGCTTTCTCATCGTCATTGCCGGCGTCCTCGCGCTCTGCGTGGGCGTGGTCTTCGCCTACCCCATCGTCTGGCTCGCGGGCGTGGTGGCCTACCGCTGGATGCAATACGGATCGGGCGTGGTCCGCCCGGCCAACTAATTGTCCACGGTGCTTGCGATCCCATTTCGCCAACCGCTAGGATGCAGAGGCGATGAGTGAATGGTACTACGCCCACGGCGGCGAACAGAAGGGCCCGGTCCCCGTCTCCGAGCTTCAGCGTCTCGCCTCGAACGGCGACTTCGATCCCGCCGCCGACCTGGTCTGGCGGGAGGGCATGGAGGACTGGAAGCCCGCCAACATGATCGACGAACTCGGATCGGCATTCCAGCCCGCCGCCGCCGTGGCCCCGACCGGCACCGCCATTCCAGCGCCCGCGGCCGGCGAGGTGAATCCCTATGCAGCGCCAGCGGCAGTCCATCCACCTGCCGGATCGGGATCAGGCATTGAAGAACTTCCGAAAGTCAAAGCGGCGAACTTCACTCTTGTCGCCGTTTTCACCTTGGTCGGCGTCATCGGCATGCTCGCCAGCTACGGATGGCTGTTCGCCGTGATTTTTCAGATGACCTCCGCAGGGAATGCGGCTCCAGAGGAAGCCATGACCACTCCGATGATACTCATCTACCTGTCTCTGATCCCATGGATGACCGGCTGGATCATCGGTTTGGTTCATCTGTATCGCGGGTGGGTTTTGCTTCAGCCACATACGCATTACAGCACCCCGGGAAAGGCAGTTGGTTTCCTCTTCATTCCCTTCTACAACCTTTACTGGTATTTTGTCGCTTATTGGCGATGGGCTCAGGAGTGGAACCGCCTCGTGGCCAACAACCCCAACCACCCCCAGGCACCGCAGATGAGCGAGGGCATGTTCCTCGCCTATCCCATCACCGCTCTTGCGTGCGGCATTCTCAGCGTGTTCGGCCTGATTCCGATGATCATCGTTTACCTGCTTGTGCAGCGGTCGATCGCACGGGCGGTCAACTACGCCGCCGTTCGCTGAGACCACGTCCCCGACTCGTTCAACACCCGCATCGGCCCGGCCGGTGCGGGTTCTTTTTTGCCGATCCCCGAAAGTTGTCTGAATAAATTTCACGGCACCGCGGTCGAAGGGACGAATCCGAAACACACATGCCATGAAGAACTTGTTTGCACTCCTCACCGTGATCGGCGCCGGCTTCATCGCCGCTCCCGATGCCGAAGCCCGCCCCGGTTGCAACAGCAGCCACACCTACGTCAGCCACTACACCAGCTGCGGTTGCCCGGTCTACGTCCAGCGCTACGTCGCCTACTACGACCGCTGCACCGGCCGTCCGATCTACCGCACCCGGACGCTGTCGGTGAACCACCGCTGCCGCTCGCACCACGCCTACGGCCACAGCTATGCGCCCCGCACGCACTACGGCCGCAGTGTCCGGAGCCACCGCTCGACCGGCTTCCGCATCGGCCCGGTGATCGTCGGCGGAGGCTCCGCACGCAAGTGCCGCTGATCCACCGGATCCGACTCGACGCGGGGCAAGGGGCCGAGCATCCTTGCCCCGCGTTCATTTCGTGACCACCCGACTCGTCATCCTGCTGGCCTGCCTCGCCGTCCCGGCCGCCGCCAATCTCGCCTCCGACGAGTTGCTGGCGGCATTCCAGACCCGGCTTGAAAGGGGCGAGTCGATCGACCCCATCTGCGAGTCCCTCGAGGACAAGGACGGCGACACGCTCAAGGCGCTGCTGGCCGACCTCAACAAGGCGTGGCCCGGGGTGCGCGACCGCTACCTCAAGACATTGGAGGACGAAGCCGCTTCGGTGGTCGGCGGCGGGAATGATTCCCGGAAGCGCATCCGGGACCTGCGCGAGGAGTTTCTGCGGATCCGCAACCTCGACGAGGCCCCGATGAAGCCGCTGCTCAAATCCAAGAGCATGCCCGCGGTGGAAGAACTCCGCCAGATGCTGGCCCCCAGCGCGGGTGAGATCGTGGCCAAGCTCCCGCCGGCGACCACCAAGCTGCGGCAAGCCGCCACCCAGCTCGCCCGATTCCGCGATGCCGCGCTCGATGCCGACTATTCCGCCACCCCGAGCGACTCGGTCGAACAACTCGCCGCTGCCGAGGCGCGCATTGCCGCTGAAACCGGTGACTTGCCCCGCGATGGCCTGCGGATCCTCGAGAAGAACCGCAGGACGGCCGAGGACACGGGGGTGCCCGAAGACGAAGCGCGGGGAGTCGAAGAGGCAAACCTGTGGCGTCTGCTCGTCGGCCTCAACGCGCTCGAAATCGATCCAAAACTCTGCGAGGCCGCACGCGACCACTCGAAGGACATGGCCGAGCAGGGGTTCTTCGCCCACGAGTCGCCGGTTCCGGGAAAGGCCACACCCTGGGACCGGGCCAGGAATTTCGGCACCACGGCCTCGGGTGAAAACATCTACGCGGGCTCGACCCAGCCCGAGTCCGCCAACAAGGGCTGGTTCTTCTCACCCGGCCACCACAAGAACCTCTTCGGCGCCAATCACACCCGGATCGGTCTTGGTCGGCACGGCAGTCACTGGACGCAACTCTTCGGCAAGTAGCGCGCGTCCCCCGTGCGCAGGGAATGCACCCGCCCACAGGCCCGGCCACAGGCCCGCCCACAGGCCCGGCCGATGGCCCCGGCCGGCAGGAGCCATCGGCCCACCCTTGCATGCTCGGACCAATCGGGCGTCATGCCATGTCGGCACTCCGGGAGCCGCGCGATTCCGCCAAGCACCAGAGCAGGGCGACCGCACCGGCGGCACCGAGAAACGCCCCGGCAAGCAGGCCCAGCCCGATGATGGACGCATCACCCGCCAGCAGGGCGAGGATCAAGGCGGACGCCATCAGCGCCGGACCGGCAAGCGTCAGGCCGATGGCGATGCCATAACTCAGGACCGGTCGCACACTGGCTTTCCAACCGTTGCGACGGGTCACGGATTCAACTTCAGCATTCATGGTATTACTCATAGGACGGCTCCCATGATCCGCAACCGGATGAACGCCGAATGATCCCGGGGTGAAACCTTCAAGCGTCTTGCGTGAGAGTCCCGTGACGGAGCACGCCGCGCATCATCACGTCGTCGTCGAAGCGGCGGAAGCTCACCCCGTCGAGCCCGCAACCTTCGGGGAGACCCCCGCCCCCCAACGCGGGAACCGGCCCGCCGCACAACACCGGCGCCATGAATGCCACCACCTCGTCGATCAGTCCCGCTTCGGCGAAGTCCGCCGCCAGGCGCCCCCCGCATTCGAGCATCACGGTGGCGACATCGAACTCCGACACCATCTCGCGCAGGACCGCCGCCAGGTCGCCGCGCGGACGCACCACGGTGCGCTCGCGATGACCGTCCGCGAACAGCGGCGCATCCTGCGGCAACGAGTCGGGCCGATCGGTCAGGACCAGCCGCCACGGCTGATCCCGGCCATCCAAGTACTGCAAGTCCCGTAGATTGAGCCGGGGCCGGTCGCGGCGCACGGTCTCCCCGGAAGTCACGATGGCATCCACCCCGGATCGCAGGCGCTGGACCTCGGCGCGCGAGGCCGGCCCCGTCAGCCACATCCCCTCGCCCGGCGGACGGGTCAGGCGCCCGTCGAGGCTCATCGCCGTCTTCCACAGCACCCACGGCAGGCCCGTGGCCTGCACCTTCGAGAAGGGACGGATCAGGTGCCGGGCTTCGTCCTCCAGCACGCCCCGGGTCACTTCGATTCCCGCGGAATGAAGCACGCCCACCGCCGCCCCCGCGTGGGCGGGGTTCGGGTCGGTGCAGGCGAAAACCACCCGGCCGATGCCCGCTTCGACCAGGGCACCGGTGCATGGCGGCGTCCGCCCGTGGGTCGAACACGGCTCGAGCGTCACGTAGGCCGTCGCCCCGCGCAGCGCCTCGGGGCCGTGGATCCCGGCGACCGCGGCGATCGCCTCGCGCTCGGCGTGGGGTTGGCCCGCCCGTCGATGCCATCCCGCGCCGATTTCCATCCCGTCGCGAACGATCACGCAGCCCACCGGCGGATTCGGCGCGGTCTTCCCCACGCCACGTTCCGCTTCCTCGATGGCCCTCGCCATCCACCGTTCGTCATCGGTCACCCTACCGAAATGCCCGCTCCCGGCGCTCCACGCAACTCCGGGATTGATGGATCGCCGAATCTGCGCAAGCTTGTAGCTGCATATCGCCCGTCAGAATTCGTCACCAGACCCGTCCCAAGCCCATGAAATCCATCGTTCTTCTCCTCGTCCTCATCGCCACCTCGCTGCCCGCGTTTTCCAACGATGCCGAGCGGCTCTACCAGATGGGTCTCGCCGCCATGAACCAGGGTCAACCCGAGGCCGCCGAGAAGGCCTTCCGGGAGGCGCTCAGAATTCAGCCCAACCACGCCCAGGCCCGCTACCAGCTCGGCCAGCTTCCCGCCCGGGCCGAGGCGCTCAAGGCCCAGCGCCGTGCCGCGGAACTTGCCGAGATCCGGTTGCCGGCCATCGACTTTGCCGGCGTGACCCTCAACGAGGCGCTCGCCGCGCTCGGACAGATGATCGAGACCGAATCGGCCAAGAGCCGCGGCGAAGACAAGGCGCTGACACCCAACTTCATGGTGCAGGATCCGGGCGGGTCACTGGGTGACAAGGAAGTGAACCTCCGGCTCAAGAATGTTCCCGCCAAGGTGGCACTCGACTACCTTCTCCAACAGGTCGGCGCCACCGCCCGCTACGACGAGCACGCGACCGTGATCCGGCCGGCCAAATGAGGTCGTCGCCTCCCGCCTTCCCCCGCCCGCTTCCCCTGTCCATGATCGGCCCGTGGGCCAGCGAATCCTGATCACCGGCGGCGAGGGCGACCTCGCCCGGGCCATCGGCCATGCCTTCGAGAGGGCGGGCGACCGGGTCGATGCGCCGGGTCGCAGGGATCTCGACGTCGCCGATTCCACTTCGGTCGAGCGGTATTTCGCGACGGCGGAAACGCCGGACCTGCTGATCGCCAATGCCGGGCTGGCGGAAGACCGGCTGCTCGCGCGCACCGCTGAGGATTCGTGGGATCGCCAGCTGGAGGTCAACCTCCACGGTGCCTACCGCTGCGCCAAGGCCGTGGCCTGGGGGATGATCAAGCGACGGAGCGGTCATCTGGTCTTTGTCGCCAGCCATGCGGCATGCCATCCGGCCCCCGGCCAGGCCACCTACGCCGCCGCCAAGGCCGGGCTCCTCGGCTTTGCCCGCTCACTCGCCCGGGAGCTCGGCCCCGCCGGAATCCGCGTCAACACCCTGCTCCCCGGATTTCTCGAAACCCGGATGACCGCCGGAGTCGGCAAGGATCACCGCACCGCCGTCCTCGCCTCCCATTGCCTCGGCCGACTCAACACCCCGCAGGCCACCGCCGATTTCCTCGTCCACCTCCACCACCACCTCCCGCACACCTCCGGCCAGGTCTTCCAGCTCGACAGCCGGCCGGAGTAGCCCGAATTCTCAACGGGACGTGGTTCATTCGCCCCACAGGCCGACTGCAACCGGGGGGCACGAACAGCGCCGGGGAGTTCCTCAATGGCATCCAACTCATCATCAGTTCTCGCGGTGTGCGAATCGGCAAATACCCAATCAAGACCAAGCCCGGCCGACCCCATCCCGACGAACTGAAAATCACCCTCATCGGACACCACATGCCCGATGCCATTCTGCGCGTCGCCAAATGGAGCGCGGAAAGACACGGACTGAGGAAATCGAAGGAGCAAGACGGCTCGTTCCGTCCAAAACTACCATGAATGCCGTATCCAAATGTTAAAATGCAGCACCTGACCCCATTCACACCAGCGCCTCCGCGAAGGCCTTGCCGATGCGGGCGAAGAACTTGGCCGAGCCGTGGTAGTGGAAACCCTGGTTGGAGCGCCCCACCTCGTACTGGAACAGCTCCTCCTCACTCAGGGCCTCCTCGATCTTCGCCTTCTTTTCCGCCTCCAGCTTGGCGGCATCCTCCTTCCACTCCCCGCCGTCTTTCCGGCGCTGCTTGATCTCGCGATCCCGATCGGCGAACTCCTTGTTCACGGCATTCACCTTCTCCATGACCGCCTCGATCTCAGCGGGCCAGTATTCGTGGGTGAAGACGTTGGCGACCGTTCCCTTGAACTCGTCCGACTCTCCGGGTGCGGCCATCGCCTTGCGGAAGGCGTCCGTGTTGTCGCCGGCCGATTCGCCGCCGGTGCCGAGCACCCCGATCACGAAGGGCAGCCCGGGAGCGGAGAGGTCCTTGCGGACGTCGCGGATGAAGCAGGCCAGCAGCCGGCTGTATTCGGAGTAGTCCTTGACGCTTTTCTTGCCCTGGGCGGGATCGACCCGCGGGTAGTTCCCCACGAGGTCGTTGAAGCCCTGGAACCAGACGAAGCCGGCCAGCTCGTAGCCCTCCTTCTCGTCGTAGTCCGGATAGACCTTCTTGGGATCGGCCAGCACTTCCTTCACGTGGTCCATCATGTGACCGTAGTACTTTCCGGCCCGCTCCTTGGCCTTTTCATCCTCCAGTTCACCACCGCTTGGCGGGCGGAAGTCGACCATCAGGCTCTTGCCGCCCCAAGCATTCTTGATCAGCAGGATGGGCTCGCCGAGGTGCTCGTGCATCGTGATGCCGAAGGTCAGCTCGGGGCCGATCTTGCCGGTTCCCACGTGGTGCTGGCTGCCGAAGCCCGAGGTCAGCTGCCCCGAGCGCTTGCCCACCGGATTTCCTCCGAAGTCCCCGTAGGAATAGGCGATCCACACGTCCTCGATCGTCGCCGGCTCACCATCGGCATCGACCATCTTCTTGTAGAGGTCGGCCGTCTTCGGGTCCTTGGCGACCGCGGGGAAGGTGCGGGTCTGGGCATGGCCCTCCATGTTGGACTGGCCGGTGAGGATGAAGACCTTGAGCGGCTTGGCAGCGAGAGAGCCGGTCACGGCGGCGGCGGCCATGGCAAGCAGAGCCATGGAGGAATAGGGGCGGGTGTTCATGATGTTGGAATTGGGGGGGTGGCGCTCGTGCCTACTTCGCCTGCTGCTGGAGCATCGCGGTGAATTGCTCGACCACCTCGGCACCGGCCTTGCGGCGGTAGTCTGCGGCAAGCGCGGCATCGCCAACGGCCTCCATGTAGGCACCGGCAAGGGCGTGGGCGGTCGGATCGTCCGGGCAGAGCCGGGCGACCAACCGGGCGAGGAGGGCGTGGTCCTCGAGCTTGAGGTCCTCCATCGCCACCGGCACGACCTTGCCGCCCTCCTCGGCCTGGAAGGCGAGAATGCCGCTGCCGCTGGCCTCCAGCAGCTTGACCCGGGATCCGGTGATCGAGAGATCCATCGGCAGCGGCTCCAGCCGGCCGTCCTTGCTGATGCCGGCGAGGGACTGCAGCAGCGAGGTGGCGAGCAGGTTCTGGTAGGATGACGACACGCCGGTCTCCTCCTCCGGAGCGGCCTCCTCCGCGACGAGCAGTTCCTCGCGCTGATCCCAGGGAACCAGCTTGAATTCCTTGATGGTGATCCCCTTCGAGTTGCTGTCGGCGGTCCGCTTGAAGCGCAGCGTGTTGCGACCGTTCTTCAGCTCGACCGCGATCGGCTCGCTCGTGCCCCACAGGCCGACCGTGTGGGGCAGCGGCATCGGGACGACCTCGTCGCCGTTGACCGTGACATCGAAAGACTGCTTCCAGCTTGGCGTGGCGAGCCGGGCGACGAGCGCGTGCTTGCCCTTGGTCCTGGTCTGGAAGGCATACTCGAACTCGGCATTACTACCTCTCCCGTAGTGGAGCTGCTTGCCGCCGAGGCTGCTGTCCATGAACTGGATGCCGCGGCTGCCTTCGGTCGCGGCAGCGGGGATCCGGATCACCCCGTCCTCCTCGCGGATCTTGCGGTCGTCATCGGTGATCTCGACCTCGACGATCTCGATCTTCTCCTTGGTGTCGCTGGCCTCGGCGATGTCCTCGCCGACGGCTTCGAGCGTCTTGGCGTCGGCGGCCTCGATCAGGGCGCGCTGGGTGTTGAGGGCGATGCCGTTCCAGAATCCGGGCTCGGCCTTGCCCTCCAGTCCCCAGACGCGCTTCTCACCCATCAGGTCGGCAATCCAATGGGCACGCTTGACCCGCAGGTAGTGGGCGCCGGTCGCCCGTGCCTGGGTGGTGGCGAGGAAATCGCGGTCGCGATCGTAGGGCGTCTTGGTCCAGCCGGCGCCCCAGCCGCCACCGAGGCAGACGACCCAGCCGTCGGGGGTCCAGTGGGCCAGCGCGGCGTGGCCTTTCTGCGGGCGGGCGGTGGTGGGAATGCCGAAGGCGCGCAGAATGAAGCGGCCGATGAAGGCGCGGCGCCCGCACACGCCGCCATTCATGAGGATGTTCTGGAAGAACTGCAGCTCGTCCTTGTCGTCCTTCACGTTCTGCGAGCCGTAGGGAATGTCCGAGCGCACCAGCGCGACGTAGCGCCAGCGGTAGTCGTTCATCGTGATGTGGTCCGGACGGTAGGTGCGCAGCATTTCGCGGCCCCACACGCTGATCTCGTCGGGCTCCTCGCCGTCCACCACGTAGCGCATGTCCCACACGGTGAGGTTGGCGAAGGCCGGGTCGAGGCGGCCGTTGAGGAAGGCCTTCTCGTACTGCAGGTAGCGACCCACCGGATCGACCTCGGCAGGGGCGTCGGTGGCGGCGACCGCATTGCGCTGCTGGTGGGGGGTGGCGTGCTCGAGGCTGATCGCCAGCGCCAGGCGCTGCAAGGTGCCCTCGATGGGTTGCTCGCTGGCCTCGCGGATCCCGTGGTAGATCTCCATCGCCCGGCCGTAGTTGCCGCCGCGGGCACCGTCGGCCACGGCCATCTGGACCAGCAGGGCGTCGTCGGCGAGCATCGCCTCGATCATCGCCTCCTGTTCCCGGCCTTGTCCGGCAAAGGCCGCGAGCTTGTCCGGCGTGGCTTCGTTCATCACGACGAACTTCGCCAGCGGTCCGTCGTAGGTGTTGCTCGTCAGGAGCTTCTCCAGCCCGAGATCCTCGAGCGCCTGCATCGTCCGTGCCTTGGCGGCGGCGAGCGTCTCCTGCGCCTGCTTGAGGGCCTTCTCGGCGGCCGGCTTGTCCTTGAGGGCTTCGTCGAGCTGTGCCTGCCGTTCCTCGAGTGCCGCGAGTCCTTCCTGCTTGTTCTTTTCCCACTTGGCGAGTTCCTGCTCGGCCGCCTTGCGTTCGTCCGCAGTCTTGGCCTCCTTGAGTTTCGCCTTGGTGGCGGCGATGCCCTTTTCGGCACCGCCGATCCACTTGCCCTTGGCGTGAGCGACCAGCCCCTGGGCCGCCCCGACCTTGCCGACGCGGTCCCGGGCCTCCTTCAGCTTCACCTCGGCCTCGGTTTCGGCCTTGCGGGCGGCGAGGTAGTCCGCCTTGCCGCGTGCATCGATCCGTGCCAGCGCCTTTTCGAGGTCGGCCTTGAGTTCCTTGAACTGCTTCTCGTACTGCGTCCCGAGCCGCCGCTCGCTGTCGGAGGAAATGGCCCAGCTGTTGGAAATGGCGACGGTCGTGACGGCCAGCAGCAGGGTTTTTGCGATGGTGTGAGCTTTCATGGAGATGGTGGGTCCTCGACCGAAATATAACGTCGGGCGGAGTCCTTTCGTGTCACGGAAAATCACCGGGGGTGCCGGGACCGGCGGCGGTTGCCGTGGGATCGACGCCCCGGCGGGCGGTTGGCGGCCCGGCCGGTACTGGACTCCCCGCCGAATCGGTCCAGTGTAGGGCCCATCCGCCTGCCCATGACCCGAAGAATTTCCGCCCGCCATGGAGTCTGAGTCCCGCCCGCCGTCCGAGTTTTCCGTGGCCGGGACGCTGA
Organism: Haloferula sp. A504; assembly: GCF_044385805.1. NCBI lineage: Bacteria > Pseudomonadati > Verrucomicrobiota > Verrucomicrobiia > Verrucomicrobiales > Verrucomicrobiaceae > Haloferula > Haloferula sp. A504. The sequence continues at coordinate 86,211 of NZ_JBISBU010000006.1, read as the reverse complement.
GAAGCGGGCTGATGCCCTTCGTCGGTTACGAACTGCTGGTCCGCCTGCTCGGCGCGGTCCTCTTCGCGCCGCTCGTGGCCTGGCTTTCCGCCCGCCTCATCGCCCTCTCCGGCAGCGGTGCGGTCAGCAACTATGACCTCGCGGGCTTCTTCCTGTCACCGACCGGGCTGCTCTACCTCGCCGTCGTGGTCAGCCTCGCCTTCGCGCTGGTCTTTTTCGAGTTCGGCGGGCTGCTCGGCATTGCGCTGGCCGTCCACAAGGTCGGGTCCATTCATCTGCCGCGGCTGCTCCGCCTGCTGTTCGCCGCGCTGCCGCGGCTGTGGCAGCTCTCGGTGCGCCAGTTTCTCATCTATCTCCTGATCGCGGCGCCGTGCCTCGCGGTGACCGGGGCGACCTATCTCGCGCTGCTCACCGAGAGCGACATCAACTATTACCTCATCGCGAAGCCGCCGGCATTCTGGATCACCGTGGCGGTGGCGGCGGTTTGCGCGCTGGCCTTCCTGTTCCTTGCCGGCCGCCGTTTTCTCGACTGGATCTTTTCCATCCCGCTCGTGCTCTTCCATGGGGCCACGCCCGTCGAGGCGATGCGTGAAAGCACCCGGATCGCCCGTCCGCAGCGCCGCGAACTGCTGATCATGCTGCTGCGCTGGGCGGGCATCGGGGTCGTGCTTTTCCTCGGCCTGTGGCTGGTCATGGCGGCCCTCAAGTGGGTCCTGCTCGGGCTCGCGGGAGACCATGTCGGACTGGTGCTTTCGATGACCGCGGTGCTCAGCGTGCTCCAGTTCCTCGCCGCCGGACTGGTGAGCCTCGTCATGAGCACGGTGCTCGCCTGCATGGTTGCCCGGCGCTTTGTCGGGTCGAGGCCGGGTGTCGCGCTTCCGGAGCCCCTGACGACCCGGGATTCGGGGGTTCTTGCCAGGCTTGGGCGGCTGCTGCGGATCGGCTGGGTGGTCGTCCTGGGCTTCACGGCGCTTTCGCTGGCGGCGGCGAAGCGCATCGCCGACAGCAGCCCGATCGCCGAGGAGGTGGGGATCACCGCCCACCGCGGGAGTTCGATCACGGCCCCGGAGAACACCATGGCGGCGATCCTGCTCGCCGTGGAGGAGGGTGCCGACTACGTCGAAATCGACGTCCAGGAAACCAAGGACGGCACCGTCGTCCTGGTGCACGACAAGGACCTGCTCCGGGTCTTCGGCATCCGGAAGGGCATCTGGGAGGTGACCTACGACGAACTCAAGGATCTCGACAGCGGCGGGTGGTTTTCGCCCGAGTTCAGCGACCAGCGGCTGGCGACGCTGGACCAGGTGATCAAGGCCGTGAAGGGGCGGGCGCGGCTCAACATCGAACTCAAGTTCAACGGTCACCAGCAGAAGCTCGCCCGCGAGGTGGTGCGGATCGTTCGCGAGAATGATTTTGTCGACGACTGCATCCTGACCTCGCTGGATTACGAAGGCATTCTCCGCGCCCGTGCCGCCGGCCCGGAGTTCCGCACCGGACTGATCGTGACTTCCTCGATCGGCGATGTGACCCGCCTCGAGGGCGAGCTGCTCAGCGTCAGCGCCAAGGCGGTGACGCGCGACCTGATCGACCGCGCCCACCACGCCGGACTCGAAGTGCACGTCTGGACCGTCAACGACCTGCCGCTGATGAACCGGATGATCGGCATGGGGGTCGACCAGATCATCACGGACGATCCGAAGCTGCTCGCGGAACTGATCCGGGAGCGCGCTTCGCTTTCTCCGGCCGAGCTCACGCTTCTGCGGCTCGCGGACATCGCCGAGAACCGGCTTTGAGAAGTTCGCCGGGCAGGAGCTCCTGCGGCTCTCAGTAACCCAGCGCGGTTTCGAACAGCGCCCGGATGTTGGCGGCCGGCACGTTGGCCTGGATGTTGTGCACGCTGGCGAAGACGAAGCCGCCGTCGCGCGGCCGGAAGGCGTCGAGATTGGCCCGCACCTCCGCCGCCACCTCGTCGGGGCCGCCCTTGTCGAGCGTCCCCTGGCTGTCGCACGAGCCGCCCCAGAAGGCCAGCCGGCCCCGGCATTCGGAGCGCAGCTCCTCCGGGTCCATCCCGGTGCAGGAAAGCTGGACCGGGTTGAGCGCATCGACCCCCATCTCGATGATCGAGGGGATGAGCGGCCGGATCGCACCGTCGCTGTGCAGCAGGACCTTCCAACCGGTGTGCTCATGGATCCAGTCGAGGCCGCGCTGGTAGAAGGGCAGCAGCTTCTCGCGGAACATGCCGGTCGCGAGGAAGGGTGCGCTCTGGGTGCCGAAGTCGTCGGCGATCTGGATGACCTGCACCCGGTCGCCGACCGCCTCGTGGAATTTTTCGAGGTTCGTCAACCAGGTCTCGACCAGCAGGCCGTAGAGTTCCTCCACGTAGTCGTCTTCGCTCGCGAAGGTGATCATCCAGTCCTCGAAGCTACCCTGGCCGATGCCGTTGAACAACTCGTAGGGCGGCCCCATCGCGGCGATCACCGCCTTGTCGGTCTGGTCGTGAAGCACCTGCGACAGCGAGTGGTAGTGCTCGAGGTCGGCGTCGGACACGCCGGGTGGTCGCCACGTCGCGAGGTCGGGATGCGAAGCCCCCGGATACTTTTCGTAGCGGTCGAAGTAGTAGCCCTGGTAGGGCATCCGGGCGATGACCTCGTCGCCGCGGCGCAGCACGAGCGCGCCATCCTCCTCGGTCTCCGGGTTGAAGCCTCCCGGCACCTCGACTTCCGTCCCGTCCCACAGCCGCCACGGCTTCCAGTCGCGGTTTTCAATGCCGAAGGCGACCTTGGGGCGGTTGAGGCCGATCGTGTCCGAGCCGCTCCAGTCGAGCACCTCCTGCTCGATCTCGGCCAGCTGCTGATAGAGGTCGAAGACCCGGAAAGGGGCCCGGGTGTCGAGCCCGAGCGACTCGCGCAAAGGCTGGTAGGCGAGCGCCGCGATGCCGCTCTGGCGGGTGCCCCCGAGATCGATCGGCACCCGGTCCACGGGCTTGTGGCAGAGGGCGGCCTGGATGCGTTCGCGCGAGTTCATCGGAAGGTTGTTGGATGCCTTTCCTCGATAGCCGAAACGCCCGGTCCGGGACAGCCCGGATGTGCGGATCCGCGTCATCCGGGCAATACATCGGCGGGGGTGTAGCGGAAAGTGGACAGCCCGCTGAATGTCCCTCTGGGGCTGGCCCGGAGCGCCTGTCCATCGCCCCGGGTGTCACTGAAAGTGGTGGGCATGGCCGGGACTTGCCGGCCGGAGAATCTTCCCGGCGTCAGGATATCGGATTCGCCAGCGAGGCCATATGAGGACCTCAGTCCGCTCTTCCGGCGTGGTTTTCTCCCGGGCCGACTTCGGCCGGCAGGCATCCCCCTCTAGCCTGAACATTTCATGAAATGTTCGCCCGGAGGGCCGATACGCCCCGACAAGTCGGGGCTATCGGGGCTAGCCCCGACGCCGCACGGCCGACACTCCGTGCCGACCGTGCCGAGTCGGCTTCTCGTCGCAGCCTATTGACCGACCCACGTCGGCGAAAAACGCATGCTTCACTACGTGAAACATGCGGGCTAGACTGCGGCGATTGATCGCCGCTTTGGCGAAGCATTTCAATGCGAGCCGGGCCATCGGCGATGAATCGCCTCCATCAAAGCGGCGATGAATCGCCGCAGTCTAGGTTTCCCGGGACTCTTCCGGAGTCTTCAGACGGACGCCCCGGCACCACTTTCAGTTGCACCCCGCCGGCGGGCAGGGTTTGACCGACAGCCTCCGGCTTGGGATGGTCCGGACGTGAAACGCCTTCTCCTTGCCGCCTTCTGCCTGTCAGGCAGTCTGTTCGCTGAAACGGAATCAAGCCGCCCGAACTTCATCTTCTTCATCTCCGACGACATCTCGCAGGAGGACCACGGCTGCTACGGCCACCCGGTGATCAAGACCCCGGAGATCGACCGGCTGGCGACCACCGGCATGCGCTTCGATCGCGCCTACCTGACCATCAGCAGCTGCAGCCCGACGCGCTGCAGCATCATCACCGGCCGCTACCCGCACAACACCGGTGCGCCCGAGCTGCATTCGAAGCTGCCCGACGACCAGACGCGCTTCCCGGAGCTGCTGCGCGAGGCCGGCTACTACACCGCCCTTTCGGGAAAGAACCACATGTTCGGCAGGCAGGACAGGGCCTTCGACAAGATCACCGGCGGCGGCGAGCCGGGCGGATCGTCCGACTGGGTGCAGATCGTCCGCGATCGTCCCAAGGACCAGCCGTTCTTCTTCTGGTTTGCCGCCTACGACGCACATCGCGGCTGGAAAGTGAGCGACCACGCCCCCGAATACGATCGGTCCGAAGTGGTGGTGCCGCCCTACAACTTCGATGGTCCGGAAACCCGCAAGGACCTCGCCCTCTACTACCACGAGGTCAGCCGCTTCGATCACTTCGTCGGCCGGGTGCGGGCGGAACTCGAACGCCAGGGGATCCTCGACAACACCTTCCTCGTTGTCGCCTCGGACAACGGCCGGCCCTTTCCCCGCGCCAAGAGCCGGCTCTACGACAGCGGCATCAAGACCCCCTGGGTCGTGCACTACCCGAAGATCATCAAGGAAGGGGCCGTCACGCAGAGCTTCGTCAGCGTGATCGACCTCAGCGCGACCTGCCTCGAACTCGCGGGCGTCGGGATCCCCGAAAGCATTCAGGGGCAGAGCTTCCTGCCCATCCTCGAGGACCCGCAGGCCACGGTGCGCGAGGTCGTCTTCGCCGAGCAGAACTGGCACGTTTACCGCAACCAGTCGCGACTCGTTCGCTGGGACGACTTCGCCTACATCCGCAACTATTTTCCCAAGCAGATGAACCTGTGCTCGGAGTCGGACACCACCTACCCGGCGGGCAAGGAGCTGTGGCAGGCGCACGCGGAGGGGCGCACCAACGACAACCACTGGCAGACCTTTTCGAATCCCTATCCGGAGGAGGAACTCTACGACCTGCGCAAGGATCCCGAGCAGCTCACCAACATCGCCGGTGAGGCAAGCTCCGCCGAGGCGCTCCAGCAGGCGCGCAAACTTCTGGCCGAGTGGACCGAGGAAACCGGCGACACGCTGCCGGAGAACCCGACGCCCAGCCGCCACGGACCGCCGCGCATCGTCGATGGCAAGGTGCTGGGCTGGGAGAAAGGCCCGGGGGGCAACCCCCACGCGGAGTTTCCCGGGGCGGCCCGCAAGGCGACGACCATCAACCACCCGGGTCCGCTGCGGCCGTGACGGACTGGCAAGAATTTCGGGTGCCACGGCTCCCGCAAGCTTCGTCTTACTCGCCCTTCAAGGCGACCCCGAGATGCTTCTCAAGAGTAGGCACGTCGTCTTCCGACACCTTGTTGTCGAGAACCCGCACCCCGAGGCGGCACCTTCCCCCTCTGAAGTCCCAAAAGTGCAGGTAGCGTGTGCGCCCGATACGCTCTGCGCCAATGGGGATGGCCATGTCCAACGAATCGAGGCCCGGCATCTCCGGGATCCGGGCACGTTGTTCGAAGAGCGTTTCATATTGCGGAACCAGCCTGCTGAACTGGACTTCGCTGAAAGTTGCCGCTCTCGGTTCCAATGCCCGCAGCCCTTCCGGTCCGGAACTGCCGTAGCAGCGGAAGACGTCCGCCTGGGTTCCGAGCAACCGCCGAGCCGCGTCGGCAAGCGTGTCGACCATGCCCGTGTCGAATCGATCGGGTGGAATTCTTGCACTGATGAGCTTCGTCTCGGGAGACTTGGATGGATAGAGGTTCCACTCCGGTTTCTCACCTTCTTCGTCGAGCTTTTTGGAAAGCTCGGACAGATACTTCCGCTCTCCCGCTTCCCGGATGGCTTTCCAGAAAGTCCTGCCTTTGAGCCTTCCTGCGAAGACATTGGCACCGTATCTGGCAGGAGTATTCCCGTACGTCGGCCGGTATGAAATGAGCATCCCGGGAATCTCTCTGAGATCATCCAGTTTGAGGAGCTGCGATCGCGCCTGCTTGCCCAGGCAGTCGGGCAGAAAGTAATACTCGGCAGTGTAGCTTTCGCACCCCTCTTGCTCCTTGAGGAACGCCTTCATGTCGGATGCCAAATCGTCTCCACCCCGGAGCATCTCGTGACCGGCTTGCGCCCCGACGGAGGGGATGATTCCAAACTCCAGCCAGGCGTCGCAGATCTCCCGGTATCGGGAGACCGCCCGGTCGGCGTCGAGGGTCACGGGATTGGGATCGATGAGGACGGGACCCAGGCCGTATTCCTCGCCGCGGGATTCTCCCGACGCGAACCACTCGCTGAAGTCTCCGAGCGGGGCATAAGCATCCTCGAATGCCTGGCGTTGTGCCGAATCGAAAGATGACGACGAATACAACTCCTTGAGTCTCACGGGCGCAGGTTCTCAGGCCCGGTTGCGGGCCGCAAGCGTGCCTTGGATGGCGATCGATCCTGTCAGTCCGCCCCGCCCGCGATTTGCTGGACAATCCCGCACAATGAGTTGACCGGGCGGACCAAGTGTATCCAATAGGTTCACCCCCTCCCACCCATCATCCCGCCATGAAATCGATCGTCTCGCTTTCCTTCGTCATTTTTCTGGTATCGGCAGCCGCATCCGCCCGCACTTGGACCGATACGACGGGTCGCACCATGGAGGCCGAGATCGTCCGCGCCGACGTGCACTCGGTGACGGTCTCGCTCAACGGCCGGGAGGTGAAAATCCCGCGGACGAAGTTGAGCGAGGCCGACAACGCCTACTGCGACCGCTGGCTGGAAAATCTCGGCACGGGGGAGGCCGTCGAGGAAGACATGGAGGAGAAGGAGGCGGAGGACAAGCCGGCTCCGGACCGGCCCAAGGTGGCCGCCGGCGAAGCGAGCTTCGACGGCAAGCCGCTGATCACCGGCGGCAAGGTCAACAAGTATGACTACCCCTACGACGAAAGACGCATGGCCATGATGAAGAAGTGGAAGTCGGAGGACACCGGCTTCAAGATCGCGATCGCCGTGCCGCACGGCTTCGATCCTTCAAAACCCCAGAAGGTGTTCATCCCCAACACGGCGGTCAACAACGCCAAGCAGGGGCTCTCCGGCAACTTCGGAGTGGTGGGTTTCTACGCCAAGAAATGTGTCGAGAATGGCTGGGTCTGCCTCGCCTATGACACCAACCTCGGGCGCAAGAACCATGACGCGGACCTGTATTGCACCTTTGAGAAGCTCCTCGAGGTGTGGCCGAACAGCAGGAACTGGGAATATGCCGTCGGGGGATTCTCCGGAGGGGCGAAGGCCTGCTGGCAGCCTGCCGCCTACCTCATCAAGAATGACTACAAGGTGATCGGCGCCATGCTCTCCGGCTGCAATCAGGACCTGAGTGATCACTACCGGGGTCGGTACAAGGCACCCAAGGCAGGTTACTCGGATATCAAGGTCCACCTGAGCAACGGCAAGTGGGACGAGGTCGCTCAAGTCGAGAAGCAGGAATACATGGAGAAGAGTCTCAGGCGCAACGGAATGCGCAACGTCAAGAAGACGATGCACGACGGGAAGCACAACCTCGACCTGAACGAGATCGATATCGCCCTGCAGTGGTTCGAACAGGGCGGGTGAGGGTGTTGGTCCGAGAAGAGGAAAACCACCGAGCTCACGGAAGACACCGGTCGGCCGCTCCCGGGTCACCGCAGATGCCCCGGTGCTTCTTGATCTCCGACATGAGGTAGGATTCGGGCCATGCTTCGATCCGCAAGGCCCGTCGTCGCCGGCCCTCCGAATTGCCGGCGGGTGGATTCGGGTTATGGGTTGCTTCCAGGGGTGGCGGCGGGGTATGGACCTCGCCCCCGGCGACCTTCTCCCCGCACAGCAGTCGCGTCGCCCGCAACCAACCGAAAGGCAAACGATGGCATTCACACCCAGCAAGGACCACAAGCGCCACGCGCGTGAACTGAAGAAGATCGAAAAGCGCCGTGCCCGCGAGGAAGCGAGGGAGGAGAAGCTCCGCGCCCAGCAGGCTGCCGAGGAGGCCGCGGCGAAGGAGGCCGCCGAGAAAGCCGAACAGCAGGAGCGGGCGAGGGAGGAAGCCGAGTTCGAGGCCGAGTTGAAGGCCGAGGAAGAGGCGAAGCGCAAAGCCGAAGGTGGCGCGTGATTGCCGGGGGCGGCGGCTCGTGGTTTCGAGGGGCCACCGCAGGAAATCAACCGAGGATGAATCGGTGCCATGCCCCGCTCTGAACCTTTCCCCCGCTCGGTGAGTCGCCTGCTGCGCCTGGGGGCGCTGTTCCTTCTCCTTCTGGCTCCGGCGCGGGCCCGCTCGCTGGATGATCTCCAGAAGACCTTCATGGAGAACTATGACGCGCTCAATCTGGAGCGTGACCAGCGATTGGAAAAGCTTTCGGGCGGATACCTGCAGGTGCTGGAGCGGCTCATGGACCAGGCGGCCGCGGCCGGCAGGCTGGAGGCCGCCCTGCCGATCCGGGATGAGATCGAGACGGTCCGCGAGGGAAACGGACGATTGGAAGATCTGCCGGACACCAGTCCGGACTCGCTGAAGGAGAACCGCGGAAAGTACGTCGCCGCCCGGAAGAAAATCGACGACGACCACGCACGGGAACTGGTCGAGTTGGCAGGGCGCATGGAGAAGCTGCTCAAGCAGGAGGAGGTTGAACTGACCCGGGCGAAGAAGCTCGACCAGGCGGTTGCCGTGAAACGCATGCGAGAGGTGCTGGCCGAGGACGCCGGCCTGGAACGGGCGAGGGAACGGATGGCATCACTCGGCGAGGGCAGGGCACCTGGTGTGGCGGATGGCATCCCCCCGGAGATCAAGAAGCAGGTGTTCACCGTGGGAAAAACGACCTACTACCTGTTTCCCGATCCGATGACCCACGCCGAGGCGACAGCCGCCTGCGGGAAGATCGGCGGGAGCCTCCTCAGCATCGGCGGCAAGGCGGAGTATGATCATTTCCACGGCTACTCGGTCGAGCACCGCAAAGCGCTCTGGATCGACCTGCAGGACGAGGAGGAGGACGGCGACTGGCGTCACGCCGATGGGACCAGGGCGCGCTTCCTCAAGTGGCAGGCCGGCGAACCGAATGGTGGCGATGCGCAGAAACACGTGATGATCGGCCACCAGGGTTCGTGGGACATGCGGGACGTGAATCCCGACGAGAAGTTCCACGTGATCTGCGAGTGGTAGAACCCTTCCCGGACTGCCCGACGGTGTGGAAGGCCAGGTCCTGCAGACGGATCCCAGCTTCGGCTGGTCCTTTTTCGGCTCGCACGAGCCGGTCCTGAGAAAATGAAGGCCAGCGTCGAGAAGGCCGGCCTCTGATCCGCAGCCGGGAGCCGAAATTAGGTGATAGGATCGAGGCTCTCCGACCGTCCGGAAAGCATCGCTTCGTGCGCTCCCGACTCCATTCATCATGAAACTCATCACCCTCTGCCTCGCCGCCGCGGCCCTCGTCTTCTCAAGCCCGACATCCCACGCGGCCGCCCCGGCCGGGGAGAAGGAAGGCCCGCGCCCGCTCGCCGTTCAACTCGGCGCACCGTTTCACGATCACGCCGTGCTCCAGCGCGGCATGACCGTCCCCGTGTGGGGCTGGAGCAAGCCGGGAACCAGGGTCACGGTGGAGTTTGCCGGACAGAAGGCGTCCGCCACGGCCGCCGATGACGGCAAGTGGGTGGCCGAGCTGAAGGACCTGAAGGCCAGCTTCGAGCCGGCCGAGCTCGTCATTCGCGAGGAGGGCGGCAAGACCGAAACGCTCACCGACATCCTCGTCGGCGAAGTGTGGATGGCTTCCGGCCAGTCGAACATGCAGTGGACGGCCGCGAAGAGCGCGGTGAGGTCCCTGGCGGAGGCATTCGCCGCCGAGAACGAGGGCAAGGTGGCTCCCATCCGTGAATTTCAGGTTTCCTCGGTGACCTCCCAGCTGCACCCGATCAAGAAGGCGACGGGCTCGTGGAAGAACGGCAATTACGGCGACTACAGCGCGATCGCCTTCGCCTTCGCGCACAAGATCTACGGCGAGGTGAAGGTGCCGATCGGCATCCTCAACTGCTCGTTCAGCCAGACCGCCATCCAGGCGTGGGTGCCGCGTGAGGGATGGGCCGCCGCCGAGGACGACTACAGCAAGGCGATCCACCTCAAGTGCCTGCAGACCGATCCGTCCACGCCCGAGCACAAGCAGGCGTGGACCGCCTTCTACCAGTCCCTCGAGGACCAGATCGCGGCCAGCGAGGCGGCGATCAAGGCGGGAAAGGAAGCCAGGGAGATCGATGAACCCCTGCCCGGGAACCTGGCCGGAAACCGCGATGCCAACTGGCTCTTCAACGGCCGGCTGAGCCCGGTCGTCCCGTATGCCATCCGCGGTGCGATCTGGAACCAGGGTTATGCCAACATGGGTGAGGGACTGCCCTACTACAACAACCTGCACAACCTCGTGCGCGGCTGGCGCCTGGTCTGGGACAAGCCGGAGCTGCCGGTCTATTTCCACCAGTTCTACAGCGCCGGGATGAACAAGATCGGGCAGGAGGACAACTCGCCGAGCATCAGCTCGTCCGCCGAGATGCGCCTCGGCACCTGGCTGGCCCGCGACATTCCGAACACCGGCATGGCCTCGCAGATCGACATCAGCGGCGCCATCCACTACTCCGCCAAGGCGGTGCCCGGGCAGCGCCTCGCCCTGCACGCGCTCAAGAACCAGTATGGCCAGAAGGACCTCGTGGCCGATGGGCCGATGTTCAAGTCGTACAGGGTCGAGGGTGACAAGATCATCATCGAGTTCGACCACGCCGACGGGGGCCTGGTGGTCGCAAGCACTGCCTACAACGTGATCGGGAAGCACGAGGACTCCACCGGCTACGCCGATCCGAAGATCATTCCGGACGGCGACGCCCAGGTGAAGCTCTTCTACGTCGCCGGCGAGGACCGCGTCTGGCATCCGGCCAGCATGAAGATCGACGGAGAGAAGGTGATCGTGAGCTCGCCCGGCGTGAAGAAGCCGCTCGGCGTTTCCTACGGCACCGGCGAGATCGGATGGCAGCCGAACCTCTACAACAAGGCCATGCTGCCGATGACGCCGTTCATCTACTTCGACCAGAAGATGGTCACCAGCGAGGACTGGCCGGATGAGAAACTGAAGGTGGCTGGTGAGACCATCGATCCGAGCACCGTCGGCAAGATCTACGAGTACCGCAAGATGCCGCTGCTCAGCACGCAGTTCCGCGACGACGCGGTGTTCCAGGCCGATCAACCGGTCACCATCTGGGGCTCGACCCGGAACTTCGGCGAGTGGCAGGCCGAGCCGGAGGAAGGCGACTGCAAGGTCCACTTCGAGTTCGGCGACATCAAGGAGGTCATCGACGTCGCGCCGGAGATGGTGGAGTGGAAGGTGACCCTGCCGCCGATGAAGGCCGGCCCCGAGAAGCACACGCTCAAGGTGCAGTTCACCATCGATGGCGAGTTGGTGCACGAGCGGGTCGTGACCGGCATCGTGTTCGGCGACGTCTGGTGCGTCATCGCTCCGGGACTCGGCAAGGGTGGGAAATGGTCCACGCCGGAGGTCAAGCCGTCCGGCCAGATCGTGCGCATGATCGAGAACGAGTCGAAGCGCGGCGGCCGGCCGGACCCCAGTCGCTTCAGCATCTGCGTGTCGCGGACTCCGCGGGTGCTTGATGAGAACGGCAAGGCCAGCAACCGCTTCGCCTCGTATTGGAAGGAGGCCGAGGGGATGGCGGCCGCCCTGGGCAATGCCATCGCGCAAAAGACGGGTCGTCCGGTCGGCATCATCTTTCTCCAGGAGAAGACCGAGGACGTCCCGCTCAAGAACTGGATCGCCCCCGCTTTCCTCAAGGATGCCCCGAGCCTGATGGAGGACTACAAGACCGTCGGCAGCAAGTATCCCGACAACCCCTACTACCTCGAAAACGTGCGCCGCTACATCGCCGACTGGAAGGGTTACTGGGGCGAATACATCCCGACGATGATCAAGACCCGGGCCGTGCCCGAGGGCGCTGAGTGGGGGGAGAGCTGGGGGCATTATCCGTCGCCCAAGCCCGAGATCGGCGACTCGACGGCTACGGCCGCCTACAACGTCTACGTCCACAGCTTCACCCCGGCCGCACTCAGCGGTGTCGTGTTCCTCGCCGGTGAGGCGACGGTCGCCGCCGACCAGGGGGCGAACTTCGGCCCGGAGATGGCGGCGCTGGCGAAGAGCCTCAAGGCCCGCTTCAACCTGTGGCAGGACGACACGGACGTCCCGCTGATCTACACCGTGCCGGGCAAGTCGCTCGCGCCGAAGATCACCAAGCCGGAAGGCATCGCGGGTGAGAGCAAGGCCGTGGAGATCGGCGACTGGCTTGACCTAGTCGGCGTGTTCGAGGCGGTGGTGAAGTAGAATGGGATGGCACGAGGGAAGCACGATGGGTTTGGTGGCGATCCGGGCAGCGACATGAAACCGTCCGGCCTGTCGCGGCGGGGATTCCTGCACGGGATGGGTGGAGCAGGCGCCTTCCTTGGATTGACCGGTCAGGCGCTTGCCGCCGAGGGGCCGACCGATGCCGAAGGAAACCTGATCCCCGGCTTCGAGAAGACCGACGAGGATCCGGATGCGGCGAAGGGCTGGCAGCCGGTTTCCGACCGCAGGATCAAGGTGGGGATCGCCGGATACGGACTCTGCAAGTTCGGTGCGGCGTTTTTCTATCAGAACCATCCGAATGTCGAGGTGGTCGCGGCCACCGATCTCGACCCCGGCCGCTGCGCTGAACTGGCCAAGGCGGTCGGAGCGAAGAAGACCTACCCCTCTTGCGAAGAGATGATCAAGAAGGGCAAGGACATCGAGGCGGTCTACATCGCGACCGATGCGCCGAGTCATGCCCGACTCGCCATCATGGCGTTGGAGCATGGCAAGCACGTATGCTCGGCCGTTCCCGCGGTGTTCGGCTTCGAGGCGGAAGACGAGGCGGAGAAGTTGCTCAACGCCGTGAAGAAGAGCGGTATGAAATACCAGATGAACGAGACCTCCTGCTTCCACGCGGATCTCTATGCCTGGCGCCAGCGCTACAAGGCGGATGCCTTCGGAAAGATCATCTACTCCGAGGGCGAGTACTTCCACTACTTCGGCAAGCCGATCGGAGGCTACAATCCGAAAACCGGCAAGGTGGACGTCAATGGCTGGCGCAAGGGCCTGCCACCGCAGTGGTATCCGACGCACTCGAACGCCTATCACATTGCCATCACCGGCGGGAGCTTCACCGAGGTGTCCTGCATGGGAATGCCCAGTGCCGTCCCGCACCTGCAGCCGGAGAACAACGACTACCAGAACCCCTTTGGCTCGGAGATCGCCTTGTTCCGCACCGACGACGGCGGGATGTCACGCATGGCGGTCGCCTGGGACATTCCCACCCATGGCGGCGAGCGGGGCCGCATCTATGGTCAGAAGACCGCCGACCCCAAGGTGAACACCGCCCGTCCGCCATTGCCACCCGGCATGGGAGCCGGGGGCCACGGGGGATCGCACGGGCACCTGACCTGCGAGTTCATCGATTCCATCCTGCGTGACCGCAAGCCGTGGATCGACGTTGCGATGGCGCTGAACATGACCATCTCCGGATTCGTCGCCCACCAATCGGCCCTGAAGGGGGGAGAGTTGCTGAAGATTCCGCAGTATCAATTGTGACGAACCTGCCGCCCCTTTTCGAAAGTGTGGCCGTGTTCGCAACCTAGTGATTGATCCTGTTCGGGATGCATCGCCGCAAGCTCTTCCTGCGGATCTGAGGGTCGGGTTTTGGAGTGGATTCCTTTTGATTTCGAAGGTCTGAAGAGGATCGAGGCCCATGGATCCACCGCTGGATTCAATATTCATGTCGATTCCCAAAGATCTCTGTAACATCGGGCCTTCCCGTTTGGTTATCCATCGGAGCGATGGGATCACCTGAAGCAGATGACCCGGGCGACCTGCAGGCCTACGTCAAGCTGATGACCGAGCATCAGGGGAATTTGCGCGCCTTCATCATCTCCCTCATGCCCGGCAGCCCGGATGTCGCCGATGTCCTGCAGGAGACCAATGCCGCCTTGTGGCAGAAACGGGCAAAGTTTGAGCCCGGCAGCAACTTCATCGCCTGGTCCTTCCAGATCGCGCGCTACGAAGTCCGCCGCCAGCGCGACCGCACCAAGCGGCTGGGGCGGCTGGTTTTTCCGAAAAGATCGTCAATCTCCTGGCGGAAGTGGAAGCGCCCGAGGACTCCGAGGACGAGTTGATGGAGGCCCTGGACGGTTGCCTCGGGAAACTCACCGACAGCCAGCGCAAACTGGTCTTCAAGCGGTACACCCCGGGCCATTCACTCGAAGAGCACGCCGCCGAGAACGGGCGCTCGGCCGGCAGCCTGCGCATCGCCTTGCTGCGCATCCGGGAATCCCTTAAGTCCTGCGTGGAGAAGACGCTTTCCGCCCAATCCGTATGATTCCTCCCGACCTCCAGCCCCAGATGCTGCGGATGCTCGACGGTGAGCTGAGCGTCGGCGAACTCGCGGCCCTCGAGGCCGAGCTGGAGGTGAATCCCGAGGCCCGCAAGGCCTGGCAGAAGCTCTCCCGTCTGCACAGTGCCCTTGAGGTGCACTACGAATCGCAGGCCAACATCGCGAAACTGCCGGTGGTCCCCATCGACCGTGTCCTCGCCCGGCAGCGCCGACGGGTGCTGAAGACCTCCCTGCTGGCCGCCGCCGCCGTTCTTGTCATTTCCGCCGCGGCCTTGTGGGTGAAAACGATCCCATCGTCCGCAGTCACGATCGCGAGCATCCACGTGGCGCCCAACTCCGCCTTCAGCCTCACCCACACCGGCGACGGCGAGGCACCCATGGGCAACGCGCTCGCCGAAGGCTCCCGGATCGTGCTCGAGCACGGCGTGGCGGAACTGGAGCTCCCCTATCAGGTGCGCGCCGTCATCGAAGCGCCCGCCGCCATCACCCTGGTCGATGACCGCACCCTGCAACTCGACCACGGCCGTGGGTTCTTCCACGTGCCCACCGAAGAGGGCAGGGGATTCACCGTGCGCACCCCTCATCAGCAGATCGTCGACCTCGGCACCGCCTTTGGGATCGATGCCTCCCGCAAGCGCACCGAGCTGGACCTGCATGTCTTCGAAGGCCGCGTGCGGGTCGATGCCCTCGACGGAACGGAAGGGGAAATCATCACCGCCACCCGCTCGGTCCGGCTCGCCGGAACCCGGGTGGATCGCGACCTTGACGGCCCGCCTGTCGCCTTCTTCCGCCAACTGCCCGCGAAGGTCGAAACGCTGCTCCAAGAAGACTTCGAATCAGGCCTCGTCGGCGGCCGCGAATACGCCATCCGGATGGACTCGACCGCCATCCGTGACCTCGCCGGAAACCGGTTTCGCGGCATCGATGATGACACGACCTGGAACTTCTCCATCACTTCGGCTACCCCCAACATCATTACGCCTACTTCGGTTTCGACGGATGGTGGCAGCACGAACACGGTCCTCATCGACACCATCAACAGCAGTGGCTTGAGCGGTGGTGGAACCAGTGGCGACATTCTCAGTGAAACGCATGATGATGGCGGTGGCCAATGGATTTCTGGCAACGAGACTTCCCCCAATTTCGAAATCATCTTCGACCTCGGTGGCACCTTTGCTGTCGATAGCGTCCACCTTTGGAATTTCCGCTGGGGTAATCAGGTCGTTCATTGGGGGGTTGAATCGATGGACATCTCTTTCTCAAGCGATGGGGGTGAGAGCTACGGTAACCTGGTGAACGACCTTGTCTTCGCCCAGAACGCTCTAAACGTTCCCACTCCCGCACAGACCCGGACCTTCCCCACCGTGTCTGGTGTGACGCATATCAAGCTCACCGATCTTCATTACCACGGCAGTCCCTATGTCGGCTTTGCGGAGATCCGTTTCGGAGGATCCAGTGGCGGCGGCGGCAACGACCACGCCGACGGGATCGACGACTACGACGCAGGCACCGAGACCGGTATCGGCGACGACCCGGATGGTGACGGCATCGACAGCGGCGTGGATACCTTCCCGCCGGTGCTCATGGCCCTGCACCCCGCCGACGAAGCGAGCAACGCGGTGCCGGGCGGACCGCTGAGAATGGTCTTCAATGAACCGATCAAGCTCGGCACCGGGAGAATCTTTCTGCGCAACATCAGCGATTGGAGCGAACGTGAGATCGCGGTGGGCAGCGCCCGGACTTCCGTCGAGGGCCGCGTCCTGACCATCTACCCGCCGGCGGATCTGCCGGACGGAGAGCGAAGCGTGAGCCGGATCAGCGGCCGGGAGAGCGAAACCCGGATCGGTCTGATCAATCCCAGCGGCGATGGAACCTGGTATGCCGGTGAGGGGCTGAAGGACCAAGGCCGGGAAAGGGGCACGGTTGGATCCATGCGCGGTCCGCTCATGGCGGCCTTGGGTCCGGGTGCCGGAATCCGCCGCGAGATTGGCACCATCGCGCCCGATCACCACTACACCGTCAGCGCCGCCATCGGCGTGCGCGACGATGAGGCCGAGGCCAAGGCCAGCTTCCTCGGCTACACCATCCGCCTGCTATCCGGCGACACCATCCTCGCCGAACTCAGCGACGACACCCCGCCCGGCCCGCCGAACAGCGTGACCAGCGTCGGCTTTTCCTGGGATTCCTCGACCCTGCCCGAGGGACTCGCCCCCGGCGCCCCGCTGGCCATCGAGATCGCCCCCAACCAGGCCTCCGGCCTCGAGCCCGGCTACCTTGACCTCGACCACGTGCGGGTGACGGTGGTGGGGGAGTGATCGTGGCGCGCGTGCCGGCCCGTAGCGACGCGGTCGCGGGGCGAAGGCTGGTGAGCCCCGACGATTTCCTCCATGGCCGGCGGGGCGCCGCGCCTCCCTTCACATCACCCAACGCCCACAATCTGCCAGGATCAGCTCTGCGATCCGGGAGAACTCCTTGTCATTGAGGGTGGCGATGGCGTCTCCCTCGCGAACACAGGTAGCGGCAATGAGAAGGTCATGCGCTCCGATCATCACTCCCTGGTCCTCGAGCCGCGCCCAGAGCTGCGCGTGCACACGGGCGCAGTCCAAGTCGAACGGAGCGGCTGGCAAGATCTTCAGCAGCCCTTCCACAAACCCTCGTCGGCGATCCCGGCGTGCGCCAGCCGGGGCGCGTTCCCAGCCGTGCAGGAGCTCGGAGGCGGTCACCGCCGCGATGCGCACCGGCTCGTCGCGATACGCCTCCAGCAGCCCTTCCAAGTCGAACTTGCCGCGCTCCGCTGCGATGATCACCGATGAATCAAGAATCAATCCCACTTGCTCGTCGGGATCCGGTTCATGGATTGGCGTCCGCTTTCAACCTCCGCGGCGAAATCCTCGGCCTCTTCCCCGCTCAGGTGTGGCAGCGTCTTCCAACCCGCCAGCACCTCCCGGCCGGTGGGGGCTTCGATGGCACCCGTCGGCACCAGGCGTGCCACCACCGTCCCACCGCGTGTGAGGTCCATCGACTCCCCGCGATAGAACACCCGGTTCACCACGTCCGAAAAATTCCGGGCTGCCTCCGTCACCGTCACCGTCTTGGCCATGAGAACATCATAATCTGATAATCTGATTACGCAATAAATCATATTCAGTGCGAGCCCGATTCTCGGTCCCTCGACTCGATTGTCGGCGGCGTCTCCAGCCCCGGTCGGGGCGATAGACTCTAGCCGCCAGCGTGAGCTGGCGGTCAATCGGCGGTAGGAGGAAAAGCCCCGGGAGTGGGCGACAGAACGGGTTTGTCTCAATCGAAAAGACTCGTCGGCAGGCCACTCTGCCGAATCATGGAACGCAGAGTTCCGGTCGGGATGTCCTTGCGAGGATGCGGGACGATGACGGTATGGCCCGCCGCATCGCGATATTTCGCGTGACTCCCCCGTTTGGAAACAAAATGGAAACCATTCTTTTCGAGGATGCCAATAAAGACCCGGGAAGGAAGGCGTTTGGGCATCAGCAGGACGTTACGCGATGGCAAAGTCTCCGACCGACACCTCGGCAATCCGGGGAGCGGTCTTGTCGCCGTCCTCAAGGTAGAGTTCGACGGCCTCCTTCAGATTAGCCAGCGCCTCCTCCTGGGTGGCGCCGAAGCTGGCAACGTCGTAATCCAGACACTGGGCGACGAAGTCGGAATCCTCCCGGTAAAGCGTATAGTGGATTTTCCTCACTCGTCCCAAGATAGCCAGCGGTGGGTGGCTTGCAAGGAGGGAGTGGGCACCTCCAGTCGAAGGATGATCCCGGTCCCTCTATTGGGTCCCTACGCCGCATCGATCAATTCGGTGTGGCTTGCTGCAATGACGGCCAGTTTCAGCACGGGAGGCGGCGTTTCGGTGATGTACTGCTCATAGTTGCGGTAGGTGGAGATGGGCACCCCGAGCAACTTGGCGAAAGACTTCTGGGTCATGCCGGAATCCGCACGTGCCCTGTCCCTCGCTTCGATTGTCGGTGGCATCTGCCGCCCCTCCCGGGGCTTGACGGGCCTGCATCTGCTCTCTCCGACCGACACCTCGGTCCCCACCCATGTCCAACGAAACGGCGCCTTGTTGAACTCGATCTACAGCTTACGCCTCCATGACAATGGCTCCCGGCTTTGGTCCCCATCACAGGCACCTTCACAGCTCTCACCGACCCGGTCCTTAGTCAGGACCTGGTGAATGGCGACCCGGACTTGGACTTTGGAACGGTGGTCGGTACTGCCCCGTACTCGGAGTCCCGCACGGTGCGCTTCGAGAACGATGGACCGAGCAACGCCATCGAGATTTCCACCGCCACCGTCTCCGGCGACCCCGCCTACAGCCTCGCCGACATTGCGGTCAACGGCAGCGGCGGAGTCATCCTGCCGCAGACGCTCGCGGTCGGAGACTACATCGAGTTCACGGTTGCGGCCTCGCTGGCTGCGCCTGCGAGCGGAGTGACGGGGAACCTTGTCATCGACACCGACGCCGTCGGCCAGGACGAGAATCTTTCCATCACGGGCACCTTCACCGAACCCGCGGCGATCATCAAACCGATGTCGGTAGTCAGTCCGGCGGGTGCCATTTATCCTGCCACGACGGGTCTCATCGATGGAGTCGGCTTGAGCGGTGGTGGAACCAGTGGCGACATCCTCAGTGAAACGCATGCCTTTGGAGCCAGTGCCAATAGTTGGCATAGCAATAATGGCAATGGCCCAAGCACCGAAATGACCTTCGACTTGGGGGGCACCTTCATTGTGGACAGCGTCCACATCTGGAATGACAACCAGAACAATGGTGTGGTCAATCGGTCCGTTAAAACCGTGGACATCTCTTTCTCAACCAATGGAGGTGCCACCTTCGGCGATCTGATCGACGACCTTGGCGACTTCCTCCTGCCGACTCATGACGCGGGTGGCACGGGTGTGACACCGGTGAGCACCCTTTCCTTCCCTAGTGCCGTGTCCGGCGTCACCCACATCAGGTTGACCGACTTCCAGAACCACGGCGACGCCTATACCGCCATGGATGAGATCCGCTTCGGAGGATCTGCCCTCCCCCCCAACGACCCGATCCTCGGCCAGGACCTGGTGAACGGTGACCTGGACCTGGACTTTGGCTTGGTGGCCGGTGGGGGCCCGTTCTCGGAGTCCCGCACGGTGCGCTTCGTGAATGATGGACCCACCAACGCCATCGAGATTTCCTCCGCCGCCGTCTCCGGTGACGCCGCCTATAGCCTCTCCGGCATTGCGATCAACGGCAGCGGCGGAATCAGCCTCCCGCAGACGCTCGCGGTCGGAGACTACATCGAGTTCACGGTCGCGGCCTCCGTGGCTTCCCCCGCGGGCGGATTGACGGGGAGCCTTGTCATCGACACCGACGCCGTCGCCCAGGACAAGAATCTTCCCATTTCGGGAACCTATGGCACGACGCCAAAGCCCCCGCCGGTGACCAACGACGCCCCGGCGGCCGGCAAGCGGGTCCGGGTGACGACGCCCGGGGCGGGCTACGATGGGAACTCGAGCGTCTACCACACGCTCTACCTGCCGCCGGAGTGGGTGCCCGGCCAGCAGTACCCGGTGATCATCGAGTACGGGGGGAATGGGTGGACGGTCGAGGCCAACAAGCTGGGTTACTACCAATCGGCCGGCACCGGCTACATCTGGGTGTCGATGCCGAACATCGACCAGAACTCGACCCTTGGCGACAAGTCCGACGACTTCAACACCACGTCGTGGTGGGGTAGTGAAGGGCAGAGCGAGATTGGCGCAGCCGATGATGCCGCCTACGCCATGGCGACGGTCATCGACCTCATCGAAAACTACGGCGGCGACCATTCGTGTGTGTTTGTCACGGGGTTTTCGCGCGGCGCGGTAGCGTGCGGCTCGATTGGCCGACTCGACGACGCCATGGCCGACATCTGGGTCGGGTTTCTCCCGCACAGTCACCACGATGCCTGGTTTGACACCGGCACCCGGACCGATCGCGTCAAGGGCCGGGCTTCGTTCATTACCTACGGCGAGAACGATGGTGGCGGCGGCAACAGCAGGAAAGGCGTGGATTTTCTAAATGCGCGAGGCTTCCCCGTGGAGTCCTACGAGCTTGCCGGGACCGTCCACACGGACGAGTGGATCACCGATGCCAGCGCACCCTTGGCGAGTTCCTTGAGCTACACCGGCGACCCGCTGGTCAGCGACGTGCGGGCGCGGATGCGCACCTGGATGTCAGAGATTGTAGCCAACAAGCCGGGGACCAGCCGCATCAGCGGGGTGGTGACCGACGCGAGCGGAGCGCCGATCGCCGGGGCGCGCGTGCAGAGCGGATTGACCCACTGGACTTTCACCGACGCGACCGGCGCCTACGAGCTGGCCGGGCTGATCGATGGTGCCCGCACCGTGACGGCTTCTCATGCAAGCCACCAATGGAGCCCCAACACCCTCAACGTCACCCTCGCCGGGGCGGACTTGACCGCACAGAACTTCCAAGCGACGACCACTTTTCCCTTCGGCATCACCGGAATGTCCTGGGACATTGACGACGACCTCATCATCGATTTCACCGGTCCCCCCAACAGCACCTTCGAAGTTCGCAAGTCGCTCGACCTGCTGGTGTCTCCCTTCCCGACCACCATCACGGCCCAGAACGCCCCGGTGACGACCGACGGTTCGGGTGTTGGCCAGGCGATCATCGACGCCGCCGATGCGTCCGGAGCCAGGGGGTTCTTCCAACTCTCTGAACCGTCACCCTAGGCCGTTTCCAGGGAGAGAGTTCCTACCCAAGCTTTCCCATCGATGCCCACCTTCTGGAGATTCTTCCAAAATCACACGGCCCCTGCGGGTGATCAAAGATCCGTTCTGCAGAACGAGCCGTCCACCCCGGGTTTTTGGGTTTCCCGGGGTGGGCGGTATTCTGCGCCGACCGTGGCAGGGGCCGGGTTTGACTTTTTTACCCGGGCGGGTGCAGTGAGCTGACGCAATCATGAGACTTCTTTTCCATTCACTCTTTGGCTGGACGGCCTGCTTTGGGGCGGCGGTCGGCACGCCGTGCGCGATGGCGGCTGACCGTGCGGACCAGAGCTCCCCGATTCTTGTCGAGGCCGAGGGCTTTGACGACACCGGTGGCTGGGTCATCGATCCGCAGTTCATGGACCTCATGGGCTCGCCTTATCTGCTCGCTCATGGTCTCGGGGTGCCGGTCGAGGATGCGACCACCAAGGTTTCCATCAAGGAGGCGGGCAAGCACCGCGTCTGGGTGCGCACCAAGGATTGGGTGGCGCAGTGGGAGGCACCGGGGACGCCGGGTCGTTTTCAGTTGCTCATCAACGGCAAGCCGCTCGAAACGACTTTCGGGACGGTCGGGGCGCAGTGGCACTGGCAGGATGGCGGCGAGGTCGATCTGCCCGCAGGGGAGCTCACCCTCACCCTGCACGACCTGACCGGCTTCGAGGGCCGGTGCGATGCGATTCTGTTCTCCCGTGACCCCGATTTCGTTCCGCCCAATGCCGATCCGGAGATGGCGGCCTTCCGTCGCCAGTCTCTCGGCCTTCCCGACGAACCGGAAGCGGTGGGGGAGTATGATCTGGTGGTGACCGGAGGAGGCATCGCCGGCACCTGTGCGGCGGTCACCGCGGCCCGCCTTGGCCTGAAAGTCGCCCTGATCCAGGACCGGCCGGTGCTGGGAGGCAACAACAGCTCGGAAGTCCGGGTCTGGTTGCAGGGGGCGCGCAGCAAGGAGCCGTGGCCGCGCGTCGGCGATGTGGTGGCCGAACTGGAAGCCGACAGCCGCGCCCACTACGGGCCGACCAATACGGCGGAGCTCTACGAGGACGACAAGAAGCTGGCGGTGGTGAAGGGCGAGCCGAACATCGACCTCTTCCTCGAGCACCGCGGCAATGGCGTGGTGATGGACGGCACGCGGATCCGTGCCGTGCTGGCGCAGTCGACCCGCTCGGGCCGCCGCTTCCGGATCGACGGCCGGTGGTTCGCCGACTGCACCGGCGATGCCTGCATCGGTGCGCTTGCGGGTGCGGACTTCGATCTTCAGGAGAAGAACAAGATGGGCCCCTGCAACCTGTGGAACGTGTGCGAGTGCAAGGACACCAATGCGATCAACACCGGCACCGAGGAGGGGACGGAAGTGGTGCCCTTTCCCCGCTGCCCGTGGGCGCTCGACCTTTCCGACAAGCCCTTCCCGGGGCGCAGCGGGAACAAGCCGGACCCGAACCAGCTCGGCGGCTGGTACTGGGAGAGCGGCTTCGACCGCGATCCGATCGAGGAGATGGAATACGTGCGCGACTGGAATTTCCGCGCGATGTATGGCGCGTGGGACGCGCTCAAGAACGTCGACAAGGTGCTGCCCAACCACAAGTTGAACTGGTCCGCCTACATTTTGGGCAAGCGCGAGTCACGGCGGCTGCTCGGCGACGTGATCCTCGACGTCGACGACCTCATGAAGGACCGGCAGTTTCCCGACGGCTGTGCGCCCACCGGCTGGAGCAACGACCTGCACCTCCCCAACCCGGAATACAGCAAGGGCTTCGAGGGCGACGCCTTCATTTCCCGGGCCGAACACGGACTCTTCCCGGCCCACAAGGACAACCGTCCGTTCTGGATTCCCTACCGCACGCTCTACTCGCGCAACATCGACAACCTGTTCATGGCCGGTCGCTGCATCAGCGTCACCCACGACGCCCTCGGGGCGGTGCGGGTGATGCGCACCTGCGGCACCCAGGGGGAAATCGTCGGCATGGCCGCGAGTGTCTGCAAGGAGTTCGGCGCCGATCCGCGCGGCGTCTATCAGAACCACCTGAAGGACCTGCAGAAGCGGATGCGGGCGGGCGTCGGCAAGGTCGATGGCTCCACCATCCCGTATTCGAATCAGGGCGAACACGGCACCAGCCTGCGCAAGGTCAGGCTGACCCAGCCGGAGTGGCTCGACCGCGCCGGCAGGAACCTCGCGCGGACCGCCAGGGTGAGCACCAACCGCCCGTTTTCCGCCGGCAACGTCGATCGCACGATGCTCCTCAACGATGGCAACGGCAAGATCGAGGAGGACAGCCGCTGGGTCGGCAAGGGGCCGCTGCCGCACATCATCGAGTACCGCTGGGACGAGCCGGTCGAGCTCGGGGCGGTGCGGATGATCTCCGGCCGCTACAACGGCGCCCGGGTGCTCGATCCGGTCCGCGACTTTTCCATCGAATCCCACGACGGCGACGGCTGGCGGGAAGTGCTGCCGGCGGTGAAAGGCAACGAGGGCCCGGTCTGGGCGGCGACCTTCGAGGCGGTGAAGACCCGGCACCTCCGCATCGTCATCACCGGTGCTCCCCACAACCTTTCGCGGCTGTGGGAGATCGAGTTCTACGCGCCTCTGGGGGCAGGGAAATGATTCTGTCGCCCTGATCTTGTGGCTCACCAGTCGGTGCGCCGGGAGGGGAGCGGCCGAGAATCCCGCCGGATTCGCCGGATGATGACGATCATTTGAATGCGCGGCCCTTCAGGAATCGTAGGAGGGAATGTGGATCCGTTTCGATCCGCCTTGCGACCCCATCCCACCTCCAAACCGTCACCATGAATTCCACGCCATCCTTCACCGCCTCCCGCCGGAAGTTCCTCAAGCAGTCCGCGGCCGCGCTGTCGGTGCCCTTCATCGCTCCGCAGATCCTTGCCAAGTCGGTGGCCGGTGCCAACGACAAGCTCAACATCGCCTGGGTCGGCTTCGGCAACCAGGGCGGGGGTGACCTGAATGCCTGCTCGAATGGCAACAACGTGGTCGCCCTGGCCGATTGCGACCCGAATGTCTGGGGCAAGTGGAAGCAGAAGTTTCCCGAGGCGAAGTTCTACAAGGACTTCCGCAAGATGCTCGAGGAGATGGGCGACAAGATCGACGCCGTCGGCGTCGGCACGCCCGACCACACCCACTTCGCGGTCGCCTACATGGCGATGAGCATGGGCAAGCATGTCTTCGTGCAGAAGCCGCTCGTCCATTCCCTGTGGCAGGCCCGCACGCTGCAGAAGCTGGCGGCCGAGAAAAACCTGACCACCCAGATGGGCAACCAGGGCCACGCCT
Organism: Haloferula sp. A504; assembly: GCF_044385805.1. Lineage (NCBI taxonomy): Bacteria > Pseudomonadati > Verrucomicrobiota > Verrucomicrobiia > Verrucomicrobiales > Verrucomicrobiaceae > Haloferula > Haloferula sp. A504. Next base: position 61,727 of record NZ_JBISBU010000006.1, on the reverse strand, counting down.
TCGAGGGCGCGCGCCTGATCAAGGAGTGGTACGATGCCGGCCTCATCGGCGAGGTGAAGGAGGTCATCACCTGGACCGACCGCCCCAAGTCCGGCTGGGGTTTCAATGGCCAGGTGAAGACCGAGTTTCCGCCGGCCCAGCCGCTGCCGGAAGGCATGGACTGGGACGCGTGGCTGGGTCCCGTCGGCAAGGACGTGCCCTTCAACAAGGCCCTCCATCCGACCACCTGGCGTCCCTGGTGGGACTTCGGTTGCGGCGGGCTCGGTGACATCGGCTGCCACACCATCGACACGGCCTACTGGGCGCTCGGACTCGGCGCACCCGAACGGGTGGATGTCGAAATGGCCGAAGCCGCCAATCCGATCCACACGCCCAACGGCTCGATCGTGAGCTTCCGGTTCCCGGCTCGCGACGGCAAGCCGCCGGTGACGGTCAAGTGGTATGAGGGACCGAGCATGCCCGAGGCCCCGGAAGGCATGGATTGGGACATGCCGGGTGGCGGCGGATTCATCATGGTCGGCGAGAAGGGTGGCATTTTCCACCCCGGCATGCGGCCGAACAGCCCGCGCCTCTACCCTCAGGCCCGCTGGAACGAGTACCGTGCCAACAAGGACCAGCAGGTGCCGAAGACGATCCCCCGGGTTCCCGGCATCCACCGCGACTGGATCGATGCGGTGAAGAACGGCACCAAGTCGTGCTCGGACTTCAGCTATTCCGGTCCACTGACCGAGGCGATCCTGCTGGGTTCCCTGGCCATCCGCACCGGGAAAGGACTGGCCTGGAATGCCGACGAACTGAAGATCGAAGGCAACCCCGAGGCGGCCGCACTGATCAACCCCGAGGCCCGCAAGGGCTGGCGCCCCGAGGATCTGGCGTGATCCGCCACCCGCGGGTCATGGCCGGTGCCGGATTTCGGATCCGTCCCCTTGCCGGGAGGGAGGCGGAGCCCGCCAAGCTGCAGGCCATCCGATGCTCATGAAGAAACACCGCAACCGATCGATTTTTTCCGCCCTTGGCATCCTCTCCCTGCTGCTTCCGCTTGAGGGCTGGGCGCGGGACACGGTCGACCTCGCGGGCGAGTGGCGCTTCCAGCTCGACCGCGGGGACGTGGGCGGGGAGGAGAAGTGGTTCACGAGCAGGCTCCCGGAAAAAATCCGGCTTCCCGGGTCGCTGCAGGCGCAGGGCTATGGGGACGAGCCCTCGGTCGCGACGAAGTGGATCGGCTCGATCAAGGACCGGGCATGGTTCGAGTCGCCCGAATACGAGAAGTTCCGCCAGCCGGGGAACATCAAGATCCCGTGCTGGCTGCAGCCGGAGAAGCACTACCTCGGCGCGGCCTGGTATCAGCGCGACATCGTGCTTCCGGAAGGTTGGGAGGGTCATCACGTGACGGTCTCGCTCGAGCGCTGCCATTGGTTCACCGACGCGTGGCTCGGCGACGTCCACCTCGGGAGCCGGGAGAGCCTGAGCGTTCCGCACGAGTATGTCCTTCCGCGTGACCTTGCCCCCGGGAAGCACACGCTGACGATCCGCGTCGACAACCGGATCCGCTTCAATGTTGGCCACGATGCCCATAGTATCTCCGACCACACCCAGACGAACTGGAACGGCATCATCGGCGACCTCGAGCTGATCGCCCGGCCGCCCATCTGGATCGAGTCGGTCCGGACTTCGCCCGGGAAGAAGCCGGACACGGTGCGGGTCGCCGCCACGATCCGCAATGCGACCGGGAAGCGCGGTGAGATTGCCGGGTTCCAAGCCTCTGTCGGTGGTCCGGGTGGAGCGGCCTTGAAGCCTGCATTGGAGACCTCGGTCATGCTCAAGGAGGAGAGCACCGTCTTCGAGTTCGACGCATTCTTCGGAAAGGCGAAAGGCTGGGATGAGTTTCAACCCAATCTCCACCGTCTGGGTCTGCTGGTCACGACGGGCGAGGGCAAGGACCGGATCGAGGACCGGTATCATGCGACCTTCGGCCTGCGCGAGGTGGCTTCCAACGGCCGCCGCGTGACCATCGACGGCCGCCCCATCTTCCTCCGCGGGACGCTCGAGTGCTGCATCTTCCCCGACACCGGCTACCCGCCCACCGATCCGGAGCCGTGGCGGCGGATCATGGAGATCTGCCGCGAGCACGGTCTCAACCATCTGCGCTTCCATTCGTGGTGCCCGCCGGAGGTCGCCTTCCGGGTGGCTGATGAACTGGGCTTCTACATTCAGGCCGAGCTCCCGACCTGGGCCTACAACATGGGCGAGGACCAGCCGCGCGACGAGTTCCTCAAGCGCGAACTAGACCGCATCCTCGACACCTACGGGAACCACCCATCCTTCATCCTGATGTCGATGGGCAACGAGCTGCGCGGCGACGACGCCTATCTGACAAGCCTGGTGGATCATGCCGTGGAGAAGGACCCCCGGCGGCTTTATGCCTGCACCACCCATCACCATCGTTCCGCCTCGGACCAGTTCCGCATCACGATGCGGATCGGGGAAAAGCGGATCAAGATCCGTGGCCTACGCGGTCCGGGAACCGACTGGGATTTCTCCGAGGCCATCGTCGACGAGAAGATCCCGGTGATCGCCCATGAGATCGGGCAGTTCTGCGCCTTCCCGGACTTCGAGGAAATCAAGCGTTACCAGGGCTTTCTGAAACCGAAGAACTTCGAGTTGTTCCGCGACCGGCTCGACCAGCGCGGGATGCTGCCACAGGCCCGCGACTTCCTGATGGCTTCGGGCAAGCTTCAGGCGCTCTGCTACAAGGAGGAGATCGAGTCGATGCTGCGCACGCCGGGCTTCGGCGGCTTCCAGCTGCTCGACCTCCACGATTTTCCCGGCCAGGGCACGGCGCTGGTCGGCGTGCTCAATGCGAGGTGGGAGTCGAAGGGCTACATCACGCCCGAAGAGTATCGCCGCTTCTGTGCGGAGACGGTTCCGCTCGCGCGCTTCGCCAAGCGGGCGTGGACGCCGGGAGAAACCTTCAAGGCGCGCCTCGATGTCGCGCACTTCGGGGCGAAGGACCTCGATGCCTGCCACGCCGAATGGACCCTCGCCACCGGCGATGGAAGGACCGTCGGAAAGGGCCGGCTCCCGGCCGCCGATGCCTCCACGGGCAGGGTGAGCACGCTCGGTGAGATTTCGGCTCCCCTCGGTGAGCTGGCGGCTCCGACCGCACTGCGGCTCACTGTTTCGATCCCGGGCACCGAGGCGGTGAACGACTGGAACCTGTGGGTCTATCCCGAGGTGCCGTCGGACGAGCCCGGCGATGAAGTGACGGTGGTCAAGCAGCTCGACGAGGCCACCATGGCAAAACTGGAGGCGGGCGGACGGGTGGTCCTGCTGCCGGACTTCGGAACGCTCGACGGTCGCAAGGAGGATTGGCAGCCGATCTTCTGGAACACCCAGTGGTTCCGCACCCCCAACCGCTCCCTCGGCTTGCTGTGCGACGTCGACCATCCGGCACTCGCCGCCTTCCCGACCGCTTTCCACAGCGACTGGCAATGGCACGACCTGGTGAACCGTTCGGTGGCCGTCGACCTCACCGGGGCGCCGGTCGAACTGCAGCCGATCGTCCAGGTCGTTCCCGATTGGAACGATCCCCGGCGCGAAGCACTGGTCTTCGAATGCCGGGTCGGCAAGGGCCGCCTCCTCGTGTGTTCGGCGGACCTGAACGCCGACCTCGCCGGCCGCCTGCCGGCCCTTCAGCTCCGCCGCAGCCTGCTCGACTACGCGGCGGGCGACCAGTTCGAGCCGACGGCGAAAGTGACGGTCGACGGCATCCGCGAGCTCCTCCGCCAACCACCCACCGAACCATGAATCGCCTTCCGATCATCCCCGGGATCTCCCTCGCGTGGCTCGACGATTACGACCTCGTCTGAACCAGCCGGAGCCGGAAATCCGGCGCCGAAAGGGTCGGACCCGGACATCAGGCATTCAGATCGCTGTTGCGAGTGGATCGGCGGGACCAGATCATCGCCATGGGGGGCGAGCCGCTTGGGGGCCGGCGCGAAGGCGCGCGGCGAATTCCTTGAGCCGGGCACCCGACTTTGGATCCCCCGCCAGGTTGTCCGCTTCCTCGGGATCCGCGCGATGATCATACAGCTCCCGGGCGACCACCTCGCCGCCCTTGAGCTTGCGCCACTCGGTGTAGCGGTGGTCGCGGGTACGCATGGTGTAACCCATCACGCTTCCCCGCGGATACTGGCTGAAGGCCGCCGACTTCCACTCTCGCGAGGGGTCGTCCAGCAGCGGCGCGAAACTGGTTCCCTCGAGGTGCCCGGGAAGCTCAAGGCCCGCCAGCTCGCACAAGGTCGGATAGAGATCGACCAGTTCCGTTAGAGCAGGAGTCGACTTCCCCCGAGCCTTCATGCCCGGCGCACGGACGATCAGCGGCACCCGCGTGTCGCGCTCGAAGTTGGTGTGCTTGCACCACATCCCGAGGTCGCCGAGCTTGAAGCCGTGGTCGCCCCAGAGGACGACGATCGTGTCGTCTTCCAAGCCGAGTTTCTCCAGCTCATCGAGCACCCGGCCGATCATCGCATCGACGTAGGACACGCAGGCCGCATAGCCGTGGATCAACTCACGCTCGGAGTCCGCCGGCATCGCGCCCGACCGCGGCATCCCCTGGTAGCCGCGCAGTTCGCCCCAACCGGTGCGGGCCGGCTTGGGGGCGCCCTTCGGTGTCGAGCGCTGGGGAGCCAACGGAATCTTCCGCGGGTCGTAGAGGTCCCAATAACGCCTCGGGGCATTGAAGGGCAGGTGCGGTTTCATGAAACCCACCGCAAGGAAGAACGGGGTCCCGCCGTCATCGCCGCCCTTGGCCAGCCGCCGGAGTTCCCCGATCGCCCGGGTGGCGATCTTGCCATCCGCGTAGGCCTCGTCGTCGACCTCCGGAGCTTCGAAGGCCGGCCCCATGCCCTGGCGCTTCGCCCCGGGGTTTTGCTTCTCGTAGCGGGCCACCTCCCGCCGCGACGCCTCCGCCAGATAGCCGCGGCCGGACCAGTCGCCCTCCGGCTGCCAGGCGGGCCGGCTCCAGCCCTGCTTCTTGTCGCCGCCGTGATGGTAGATCTTCCCCAGCGACACGGTCTCGTAGCCGTGGTTGAGGAAATGCTGGTTCAGCGTCAGGGCATCGGGGACGTGTTCGAAGAGCGGGCCGTTGTTGTAGATCCTGCCGTGGTCGGGCCGGTAGCCGCTCAGCAGGCTCGCCCGCGACGACATGCAGATTGCCTGCTGGCAGTAGGCCCGGTCGAAGCGCAGGCCGCTCTGCGCGAGCCGGTCGAGATTCGGCGACTGGATCCAGGACTCGCCATAGCAACCGAGCTGGGGTCGCAGATCATCGACGGCAATGAACAGGACATTGGGCCGGGCGGCGGAGGCCGGGGCCGCCATGACAACAAGCAGCCATGGCAACAGTCCCCGTCCGGAGATGCGTGGAAAGGAGATCCGGGTCGTGGGGTTCATCGCTTCAGCGTGTGGATGAGGAAGTCGGTCGGCTCCGGGTATTCGGGATCCTCGATGCCGTTGTGAACCAGCACGCAGGCGACCCCGTTGGCCTGGCAATGCTCCTGGAGCTTGAGGCCGAAGTTCGCGGTGTGGGTGGGATCCTTCTGGGCCTTGCCGATTTCCGGCGGCGCCCCGAAGTAGAGCGCGACCGGTGGGTCATCCTTGCTGACCAGCGCGTAGGGCGAGTATTCCTCAATCCACGGCAGGATCTTCTCCCGCGCGGCTAGGAAGGCCTTGAAGTTCGGTTCGCCGAAGGCGTGACCGCCGTACTTGCTGTTGGGCGTCCATTCCTTCATCTGCGCCGGATCCAGGGTCGTCTGGGGGCCGCGGACCGCCGCGCAGAAAAGCCGGGTGGATTCCCGGGCCACCGGATCGGCGCTGTCCGGGTCGGCGAGGTCGTCGTGAAAGGCCAGCCACAGGCTCGTGCAGGCCCCGGCGGAACCTCCCGCCGCGCCGATGCGCCACTTGTCGATGTTCCATTCGGACGCCTTGGTGCGGACGAACTGCAGGGCCCGGGCGGCATCCTCCATCGGGGCCTTGACCGGCGGCACCACCCCGGCCGCGTGCTTCATCAGGCGGTAGTTGATGGCGACCACCGAAATGCCGGCATCGAGCAAGGCCCGGGTGTCGGCGAAGCGGTCGAGGCGCTCCTTGCTGCCGCCCTGCCAGCCACCGCCGTGGATGACGAAGACCAGCGGGGTCGGCTTCTCCGACTCCGCCTTCCAGAAGTCGAGGACGTGCCGCGGGTGCTCACCATACGCCACTTCGGAAAGCGTCGGCTTCGGCACGCTCGGGGCATAGCCTCCCTCGTCCGCCGTCAGCGGAGCAATCATCAACGCGAGCCCGAAGGCGAAGGTCGAACCTTTCCGGCCCGCGGAGTCTGCCAGCATGGAGGTGATCATGCCTGCAGATGGAAGCGATCCACCCCGCCTCGGGCAAGGCGGGGTTTTCATCACAGGTGCCTCGTCGCACTACCTCTGCGGCACCGGTGCCTCGAGCACGGTCGCGCCGTGCTCCTCGCTCATCACCAACACGCTGAACTTTTGAGCATCCGCGATGTCGGTCGTGCTCACCGTGGCGTAGTCGAACTTCCCGCGCAGATCGGTGTAGCCGTCCTTGTAGAACTTCGCGCCGTCGCCGGTCATCACGTAGACCTTCACGTAGACCTTCGGCAGCGGCCGGCCGTCCTTGTCATGGCGGACCGTGAGGATCCCGAAGTTCTCGCTCACGATCGTCTGCAGTTCATTGGCGTAGACCGCCTGCGAGCGCTTCTTGCCACCGCCGACGACCTCGACCAGCACGTTCTTCGCCTGGTAGTCGCGCGGGAGCTGGAACTGATGCGTCCGCTTGTCGGCCGCCAGCCGGACCGTCTCGGTCCGGTTCGGCTTCACGATCGAGAAGCCGCCGCCGTCGCTCGAAACGAAGGGCGTGGTGCTGAAGAGAAACTCGAGGTCCATCTCGTAGTAGTTCACCTGCACGGATTTCAGGTTCTGGTAGTCCAGCGTGACCTCGGTGCCCTCGACCTTCAGATCGAGTGCCGGCTCCTTGGCGGCAAGCGCCGCCTGCTGCTGGTCGCGGCTTTCCTCGTCGCTCACTTCCGGCGCCTCGCCCGAAATCTCGTCGGCCTGAGCGCCGATGGCCGCGAAGCGCTCGCGCCAGCGGTCGACCGGATAGTTCTTGTAGCGGGCCGCGATCCGGCGGGCTTCCGCCGGCTTCGACCGGTAGAAGGCGGCGTAGGCCTGGAAGTAGTCGTACTGCATCCGGGTCGGCAGCGCGTCCGGCTTCACCGCATCCAGCCGGGCCAGTGCCTCGTGGGCCCGGTCCTGGAGGAACAGGTAGTAGGCCGCGCTCATCTGGTCCATGGCGTCGAACTCCGGCTTCTGCGTGAGGATCTGGAGAAACTGCTGGTACTGGCCTCGGATCCGGTCGTTGAGGATGCGGTGGTCCGCGCCCACCCGGTGCGCCCGGTTGTTCACCAGCGGCTTGTACTCGAGGTGCTCGTAGGCCCGCCTTTCGATCGGGTCGATGGTGATCAGCCCGCTCTTCAGGTAGAGGCCGCAGCCGTTGAGGAACCCCTCCTGCATCAGCAGGAACTGGCGCACCGCCGGCGCGTGGTTGTGCATGATGCCGTAGCTGAAGAGCGTCGAATCATACAGGCCCCGGAGATTTAGCGCGGCCAGTGCCTTGAGCATGAAGTCCTTGCTCTCGCGGAAACGCCACGCGATCTGCGACAGCTTCACCGAATGCAGGTTCTGCGTCGCGAGGTAGTCGAGCACCTGCTCGGGCGTGCCCCACTGGCTGATGTAGGCCCAGGAGGCTTCGTCGACCTTCGACAGCTTCTCGACCACCTTGAAGGTGAACGGATCCGCCTGCGCGATCACCTCGCCGGCCTTTGACACGTGGGCGGGATAGCACGGGAAACTGCCCACCGCCGGGAAGTAGAAGAAGACCTCGAAGCGTTGCGTGGTGTAGGGCTCCATCGCGATCCGCTGGGTCGCGGTCGCGCGCTTGCCGAGCACCGGCATCGCGCCCTTCGGGATCTGCACCAGCGCGTCGAGTTTCTGCCGCGAGCTGGTCGGATTGGTCACCACCACCTGGCCGCCGTAAACGACCCCGGCGACGAATTCATCGGTGACGAACTTGTCCACCTTCTCCCCGTTCACCGTGCGATAGCGGTCGTCATTGCGGAAGAAGCTCTGGCTCACCAGCAGCGGTGCCGGATCCTCCGCCATCCCGGCCTCCTTGATCTCGCGGTGGAAGGCGATCACCCGGCCCGCGGCCTTGAAGCTCAGCTTCGTGCCCTCGATGTCCGTCACGTGCTTCTTCGACTCGAAGGGCAGGTCGAGCACCGCCAGCGCCAGCATCGCCTCGGGGAAGGACTTCGCCGCCTCGCCGAGATGGCGCGACCCGAATCCGGCCTCGCCCCCGTGGTTCGCGTAGTCGAGCCAGAACTTGTTCTCGGTGATCAGGTCGTAGTTCTGCCGGCCGATCGGAAGCTTGTAGTAGTGGTTCTCCGCCCACTCCTTGGTTCTCTCGATCTCGCGAAAGAAGGCGTCGTCCAGGTCCAGCTCGAGGGCGGCGGGGGCGAAGGCATCGACATCGCCCATCTCCTCGTCCAAGGCATAACGAACGTTGGCTTTCTTCTCCGCAATGGATTGCTTCTCATCCACCATCTTCTCCATCCGCTCGAGCCTCAGCTCGGACTCTGCCGGCGCATCCCTCAACTCCTTCGTCGCCTCCGCAAGTTCCTCGCCAAGCTGACGCCGCATCGCGCTCCTCCCCTTGGCCGCCATCGGCACGGCATTGCGAAGCTCGGTGGCATCCATTTCCGGCATGGCGTCCATCTTCGCCTTGTCGATTCCGCTGTTGCGGTCGCCACTCATGCCGAATGACGCCAGCGCTCCCTCGAACAAGGCCGTCTCACGAGCCAGGTCCGGCGGGATCAGCGAGATTCGGTCACGCAGGTCCATCCGGATGCCCTCGATCCGGTCCTGTTGCCGGCGCGCCAACAGGATGCGCTCGGGCACGTTCAGCCGCGCATACTCGAACGCGTCGAAATAGCCGACCAGTTCCGCGCCCAACAGATAGTCGTCCATGAAGGTCCGGTCCTTCTTGTTGGCCAGGTGCGGCAGCACCACCGACTTGAAGAAATCCGGATCCTTCCTCGAGAGGAAGAAGCTCAACTCGTGGCAGGCGTACTTCGAGTACATCTCCCGCTTCACGGCATCGTCGAGCTTGGGCCACTCGATGATGAAGGAAAACTCGCGAAGGGTCGCATCGTCCCGCAGGGCGATCAGGTAGCGGTAGGCCGCCCCGAGGTCATCAAAAGTCTCGAAGCGCGCGGTCAGGATGTCCGGAATCTCGAGGGTGTCGCCTTCCTTCATCAGGGTCACCGAGTCCTGCTCGGTGAAATGCTTGTCCGGATCGAGCGCGTTGATCAGCCGCAGGTCCCGGACCTTGGTGCCGCGGTCGGCCAGCGAAAGCTCGCGATAGGTCGCCCCCTGCGGATCGACGACGAGCACGTGCACATGCTGGCGGTCGCCGAAGGCATCGAGGTCGATCTTCATCTTCCCGTCCTTGTCCGGTCGCAGGTTCCACATCACCACCGGGTCCTTCGCCAGGAAGTCGATCGATCCGGGCACCGGCCCGCCGCCGCCTGCGGCAAAGGGATCCGCCGCACCGGGCGCGCCACCGAAGGCACCCCGACCGGCGTCCTTGCGGCTGTAAAGCTCGCCACCGGCGAGTTGCTCCGATCCCGCATCGGTCTCGCGCACCGCCCACGGGTTGAGCAGCAACTCCGGCCGCTCGAGCAGGTTCCCCGGCAGCTTCCGCGCGTAGCGACGCTCGAGGATGTAGCGGAACTCGTCGCCGATCTTGCGGCCGCTCAGGAACAGGTTCGGCAAGCGCGCCGGCTGGCCGACGTAGAGCCCCGGCTGCCCGGAATTACCCAACGTCTGATAGATGTCGAGGTTCGGCAGGAAACGGGTCGCCACCACGTGCACGCGGGTCACCTCGTCGACGTTCGCGACATCGATCGTCACCGACTTCTTGTCGGCCTTCAGATCCACCAGGTGGGCCGGCTCGCGGTCATCGACCTCGATCATCCGCGCCTGATTGAAGACATGGCCCACCGAACGTGCGCCCCCGGCCACCCGGATCGTCATCCCCTGATGGCTGCGCTTCAGCTCGAGCCGGTAGTCGCCCGGCGCGAGGCCCTTGGCGACGAGGAACCCGCCCTCGAGTGCCAGCTTGTCGAAATGATCGACGATGTAGCCGCCGGCCGCCACCTCCCACAGCGCCACCCCGGCCCGCTCCAGCGTGCCCACGAACGGAACGCGAACCGGCTTGCCAGCCTCGGCATGCACCGCACCCCGATGACTCCTGCGGCTTTCCGGCAGACTCCACGACTGGCGGTGGCCTCCCGGCGCGGTGGCGAACACCGTCTCGATCCCTTCGAGCGCGCCGAGACCGATCACCCCGGCGTCGTTGGTCTTCAGGGTGAAGTCCAGCGGCTGCCCGAAGCCGGGCCGCTTGACCGCCACGTTCACGTTGCGACCACTGCGCGCCTCGCCGGTGCGCCCGAGCAACTCGAGCACGTACTCGCCGCCGATCCGGCTGAGGAAGAGGTCGTCGACCCGGTCGGTCCGCAGCTGGCCGTTCACCGGGAACGATCCGCGGGACTGCAGCTCGATCTCGTCACCCCCGGCGCTGGCCACCTTGACCTTGCCCCTCAGTTCGACGGATAGGTCGACCAGTCGATCCGGGACCCGGAACTCATGCGTCGCCTCGCGGTCGGAGCCGATCTTGAAGTCGTCGATCGTCGTCGAACTCGCGATGCCATCGAGGTCCGTCGCGGTGAGCACCAGCCTCACGTCCGAGAGGCGGGTCAGGGAGATGGGCCGGCCGGCCACCGTCAGCAGCGGCCGCACCGCGATCGTCGCCAGGGCACCGGGGCGCAGCGCCTCGTTGGCGACATGGAACCCGGCGTTCAGCTCGTAGTCTTCCGAGGCATGGGAAAAGCCGGCCAGCGAGGCGAAGCCGGAACCATCCTCAAGCACCATCGCGCGGTTCCCCGGATTGTTGGAGAATGGAATCAGCGCGCGCCCCTGCTCGTCGCAGTCGAACCGGCGACCCCCGAACCACACCGCGGCGTCGGCCACCGGCCGATGCGCTTCGTCCAACACGGTCGCCATCACGCCCTGCGAGACCGGACGGGTCAGTGCCGTGAGCCCGCCCTTGCGGATCACCGCGCGGCTGCTGCGGCCGCCGCCGATGAACTCGACCACCCACACGCCGCGCTGGTTCCCGATTTCAGGAAAATCGAAGTCGCGCGTGGTCCGGCGTGCCGGGGCGTCGTCATACTCGACGGTCCGCTCGATGTTGGCCACCAGGCCGTCGAGGTTCACATCGGTGCTCAGCTCGCTGCCACTCTCGAGGTAGTGGTTGAGCGGATTCAGCTCGAAGACCTTGACGATGAGCTTCGGCACGTTCTTCACGTGCAGGCGCAGCTTGACCGGATCGTTGATCCCGAACTCCTCGGCATTCGCCGCCGGCTTGCCATCCTTGCCGGGCGCCGCCCGGTGGGCCGGATCAAATTCGAGGTCCACCCGGTCCTTGAGCGCCTGGAAGGCCGCCGGACTCAGCATCGAGGTCCAGCGCTCGGGATCGCCGATGCCATTCACGATCTTGGCCTCGGCAAACACCGCCTTGAGCCAGCCTTCGCTGATGTAGGGCGCGTACGGCTCGTAGCCCTTCGCCGCCTTGAAGAAGTGCAGCAGGTAGTCGCGCACCAGCGGCTCGTCGCCACCGATCGGCGGCAGCCCGGTCACCGGTGCGTAGTTGCGGTTGATGTCGGCCGGGTGGTTCCACTCGACCTTTTCGTCGCGTCGCCACTCGGGACGGATGTACGACACGTTGCGCGGCAGCTTCACGTACTCGAGGAACCGCTTCTCGTCGCGCACGCCGATCGACCGGTCGTGCTCGAGGCGCTGGTAAAGCAGGTGCGCCTTGAGCGAATTGAACGACGGTTCGAGGTCCTTCACGAAGGCCCACGCCTTTTCGAGGTAGGCCTCGCGCGCGGCCACGTCGGCCACCGGATCACTGTCGGCCCCGGGCTGCAGCTTCAGCAGGTAGGTGTGCACGTAGTTCTCGTTGCGCAGCAGGTCCCCGCGCATTTCACGAAGCTCGTCGAGCTGGGCGAGGGTCAGTGCGCGGTGGATGTTGAACTCGCCGAATCCGCGGCTCTCCTTGGTCGCCAGGTCGGTGGCGATCAGCTTCACCAGGCCCGGCAGGTCGGGCAGCTGCGCCCGCTGGAGCAGGTCGCGCCGCTGCAGCGGGGTGAGTTCCCGTCCACTCGCCATCAGCGGGAAGAACGCGTCGTTGGACATCCGGTCGAGCAGCTTGGTCCCGCTCAGGGCCTGTTGGAGGAATTTGTCCCAGGTGATCTCCGCCTGGTTGAGCTGGTTCGGGTACTGCTGTTCCCGGGCCTTGCCTTCCTGCTGGTGGTTGAAATTCAAACCCAGCTCGCGACGGATGTATTCGAGCGACCCCTTCGGATCCCGGTCGTAGTCGAGCAGTGCCTGGCGGTGCTCGATCACCTGCCGGCGCGCCGAGCTGTTGAAGCGCTTCTTCCACTGACCGAGCGTCTCGGTGTACTTCGCCCGCTGCCCGGTGTTCTGGTAGTGGAGTGCGTGATAATAATAGAAGTCCTCGGTTCCGGGGATCAACTGGGTCAGCGCCTGCTCACGATTTTCCGCCAGGGCGAACTCCTCGATGTAGCCGACCTCCTGCTGGGCATGGGCAGGGAAGCAGGTGGCGAAGACAGCAGCCAGACAGGCCGGCATGCGGCGGATCAACAAGTGCGCGGGATTCATGGGTGAGTCGGGGTTGGGCTGAAACGGTACGACAATGGTCCCGGCGCAGCCTTCGCTACAAGCCGGGTCTTCCATCGGAACGACACGCGAAGACGTGATTCCTTGAAGCCTTTGCGCGAATCCCCGAAAACTGTGACGAGGGAATGCCGTTTCCTGCCACTTCCTCACTCGTGGCTTGGTAATCGACGCGACCGGGGTCCGGCGGTCCGTCTCACCGGTCGGGCGGAACCGGGCGATGGAGCCGAAGAGATCGGCCGGAACTCACGGGCGTGTCACCCGGCACCGGCTTCCCTGGCGGGTGCCGCGGCGGGCAAATTCGGCGTCGATCCGTTGCATCAGCTCGTGTTTCCGCTGCAGCCAGCGGGGGGCGACGATGTGTTCGTGATGGCCGTTGCCGGCGACCCGGTGAATGACGCATTCCGGGTGCAGGCGCTCGAGGAAGTCGCAAACCAGTGCGGGATAATCCCCGGGATCCAGCGGCTGCCATTCTCCGCGCTCGTATTGTCGGGCCAGCACGGTGCCCTCCATCGCGCACAGCAGGTGGATCTTGACGCCATTGACCCCGAGTTCGGCCAGCCGGTCGGCCGTCGCCATCTGGTCCTCCCACGACTCCCCGGGGAGGTCGAGGACGACGTGCGCGCAGTGGTCGAGGCCACGTGCCCGGGTCGCCTCGTAGGCGCGCAGGAAATCGGCGTGGGTTTCGGCGCGGTTGATCCGCTCGAGCGTCCGGTCGTGGATGGTCTGCAGGCCGTACTCGACCGAGACGTAGGGCAGTCGCTCCCGGTAGCTGGCGATCAGGTCGAGCTTTTCCGCGTCGACGCAGTCCGGCCGGGTCGAGATGGCCAGCCCGACGATGTCCTCGTGGGCGGCGCAGGCCTCGTCGTAGAGGACCTTCAGGTGATCGACCGGCGCGTAGGTGTTGGTGAAGCTCTGGAAGTATGCGATGAACTTGCGGGCCTTGAAGCGGCGGCGCTGCTTCCCGAGGTTGTCGAGCAGCTGGGCGGCGATGCTTTCGCCGCCGTCCTGGGCGCGGGACGAGGATCCGGTCGGGTCGCAGAAGATGCAGCCGCCCCACGCCTTGGTGCCGTCGCGGTTCGGGCAGCTGAAGCCGGCATCGAGGGTGAGCTTGCAGGTCCTGCAACCCAGCAGGCCCTTCAGGTAGGCGCCATACGATCGGTAGGCCTTTTCCACGGGCTGATTTCAAGCCATTGCCGGCCGCGAATCCAGCCGCTTTCTCCGTTCCCCCAGTGGCGGACGTGGATCACCGATGCCAAAACATGTCGGGGCCTTGGCTTGCAACGGCGCGGTTGATCGGAGGGAATGGCGGCGGCGGCGATGGAGCTGCCGTTTCAACAACCAACCCCTTGCCGACGTGAGCGAGAAAGCACCCTGGATCACCTATCGTCCCGAGCTGAAGGTGCTCGACTGCACCATCCGCGACGGGGGCCTGATCAACGACTCGAACTTCACCGATGATCAGGTGCGCGCGGTCTACCGGGCCTGCATCGATGCCGGGATCGACACCATGGAGATCGGCTACAAGAACTCGCCGCAGCAATTTCCGAAGGACCGCTACGGCCCGTGGCGCCACTGCGAGGAGGAAGACATGCGGCGGGTGGTCGGCGACCACGATTCGGAAGCGACCGGCCTCAGGCTTTGCGCCATGGCCGACGCCGGCGGCAAGAGCGATTGGAAGCACCAGATCATCCCGGCCAAGGACAGCGTGCTCGATATGATCCGCGTCGCCTGCTACATCCACCAGATTTCCGAGGCGATGGAGATGATCGAGCGCTTCGACTCGCTCGGCTACGAGACCACCCTCAACATCATGGCGATCTCGACGGTCGCGGACAGCGAGATCGACCAGGGTCTCAGGATCGCGGCGAAAAGCCCGGTGGGCACCGTGGTGGTGGTCGACAGCTACGGCAACCTCTACCGCGAGCAGATCGACCATCTGATGCGCAAGTACGCCAAGGCCCTCAAGGGGACCGGCAAGGAGGTCGGCATCCACGCCCACAACAACCTGCAGCTTGCCTTCGCCAACACCATCGAGGCGATCATCCTCGGCAGCAATCGCGTCGATGCGACGATGATGGGCCTCGGCCGGGGCGCCGGCAACTGCCCGATGGAGATCCTGCTGAGCTTCCTGCGCAACCCGAAGTTCAAGCTGCGCCCGGTGCTTGAGGTGATCGAAAACACGATCCTGCCGATCCGTGAGAAGTGCGACTGGGGTCCCTCGATCCCCTACCACCTCACCGGCCGGATGAACCTCCACCCGCGCAGTGCGATGGCCTTCCGCGAAGGGCCGACGCCCGACGCCTACACGGCCTTCTACGACCAGACGATGTCGGACTTGTAGATCGAGGCAGGTTCTGTCCGCTTACTGTCACGAGGACACCGGATGCCCGGGGTGACCCGGGCGGACGAATCGAAATCCCCGGTTCACCGCACCGGCAGCTTCGTGTCGATGCGGTCGGGTCACCTCCCCTGCCCTTAGGCTCAGCGGTAGTCTTCCGGCTTGCGGCCCTTGATGAACTTGTTGAAGCCGAAGTTGGTCGGCTTGAACTCGTCGACCGGATCGGCGTTGAGTTCCTCGGGCACCTCGAGTCCGGTCGCCCAGTAGGCGGAGTTCACGACGAAACGCCGCAGCCCCGGGGCCGTGAAATCCGTGGCCGCTCCCATGGTCGAGCAGATGATCTTCTGTTGGTTGCCGTTCACGTCGAGCTCGCGGACCCAGGCCACCGGCATCATCGGGTCGTTCTTCTCGCCTTCCACCGGCGGATCATCCGGCGACATGCCGGTGAGCACCTGGCCATGGATCAAGGTCTTGGCGTCCTCCGGGTAGTTCTTGATGCCATACACGTCGCTGTCACCCCACACATCCTCGACACCGCGGACGAGCGGATGACCGGCATTGGCCTCGTCGATGATCCCGCGCGTGCTTTCCTTGCCGTGGTGGCCGTGGTGGTTGATCCATGTTTCCCCGAGCACCTGCCGGCCAAATCCCCCCGGCCATTCCTTCGAGTTGAAGGACCACTTGGCATACGGGCTTTCCTCGTCGCGCGAGTAGCGGAAGGCATGAGTGCTGGTGCGCAGCCCGAGCAAGGGCTTGCCGGCCTCGACGTAGTCGACGAGGTGCTTCATGTCCCCATCCGGAAGCTCGCGGAAACGCAGCGCCAGGATCACGAAGTCGGCGGAGTCGATGGCCTCCATGCCCGGGATGTTGGTCTGCTCGTTCGGGTCGATCTCGCCGGTTTCCTTGTTGATCGCAAAAAGCACCGAGCATTTGAAGCCGTGGCGCTCGGCCAGCAGCTTGCCCAGCATCGGCAGCGCCTCCTCCGAGCGGTATTCCTCGTCGCCACTGACGAGGACGACGTGCTTGCCCTTGCCGGGACCGTCGCCTCCCTCGAAGACAAGAGGCGCCGCGGCAAGCGGCAGCGAGAGGGCGAGAGCGGTGGTGATGGATCGGATGTTCATGACTGCTGCCGCTACGTAAGGCGATGTCCGGTCTTTTCGCCACAGGAATCGACCTGACAGACGCTGTGGATGGTGACAGCTTCCCGCGAACATGGCCCACCCGCTCCGCATCAGCCTGCTCACGCTTTTCACCCTCGCCGCCCATCTGGTGGCCGAGGTGCCGAAGGCCCTGCCCGTCGATCCGTCGGACATCACGCCCGATTCCGGCATCAAGCCGGTGGAGCCCGTCCAACAGGCTCCGGAGTCGAAGCCACTGCCTGCCGGGGAGGTCAAGCTGCCCGAGCCCGAGAACAATCCACGCTCCGACACCCCGGACATCGACCACCTTCCCACCGGCGAGGATGCGGTGCGGCTGCAGATCTTCCTCGACCAGCAACTCTTCGGCCCCGGCGTGATCGACGGCAAGCCCGGCCGCTTCACGGTGCTGGCCGTCAATGCCTGGAACGAGGCCAACGGCCACCCGCAGAACGACCTGACCGCCGCCCTGGCCGCCGCGCGCAAGGCCGTGCCCAGCCCCTTCGCCACCGCGATCGTCCCCGAGGTCGCGACCCAGTGGGTGAACACCAAACTCCCCTACAAGCGTTCGCAGCAGGCCGGCGCCAAGCGCATGAGCTACCGCAGCTACGGCGAGTTCATGTCGGAGCGCTACCACACCGATGTCGAGTTCCTGGTCGAAATCAACGGCTCGTCGACGGTCTACGGACTCGCCCCCCGCAAGGCCCTGATCGTTCCCAACGTGAAGCCGTTCCAGGTCGAGAACCTCACCGGGGCCCGCTACGAAACCGAACCGCTGCTCGCCAACCGGCACGTGGTGGTCGACACCAAGGTCAACCAGGCACGCATCTACGAAAACACCCCGACCGCCCTGGTCGTCGGGGACGATCCCGACGGGCCGGTCCAGGTCCGCGCCAACCGCTCGCTGATCGCCGCCTTCCCGATCACGCCCGGTCAGGAACGCTTCATCAAGTACGGCCTGTGGGAGATGCGCAATGCGGTCCAACTCCCGGTCTGGCGCTACGATCAGTCGCTGCTCGACGGCAAGGGCCGCAGCAAGAACGCCATCAACATCCCGCCCGGACCGAACAGTCCGGTCGGCGTGATCTGGATGGGCCTCAGCGTTTCCGGCATCGGCATCCACGGGACATCCAGCCCGCAAACGATCGGTCGCTCGCGCAGCGCCGGCTGCATCCGGATGGCGAACTGGGACGCCATGCGCATGCCAGATCTCGTCCGGCCGGGCGCTTCGGTGGAAATTCGATGAACTCCACCCCGTAGTCCTCCCCTCCGTGGCCCCGTCGAAGAAGTTCACCGTCCGCCTGGCGCTCTACACGATCGTCACGCTCTACCTCGGGGCGGACATGTTCCTGTTCAATGGGCCGGTCCACCGCCACTTCCAGGCGGCCCGGCCGGACAGCGAGTCGGCCTTCGAATACGCCCGCTCGAAAGGCATGGTCGCCCGGGTCGGCGGCACGCCCATCTATCTCTCGCAGGTCGAGCGCGCGACCCGCGAGCGACTCTGGCTGCGCGGACGCGACATCGACGAACTCACCCCCGAGCAGCGCCGCACCGAACGACTCGCGGCACTCAACGACCTCATCGACCACGAACTGCTGCGGGTGAAGGTGAATGCCAACACGGACTCGCTGCCGGTCTCCGAAGAGGAGATCGACGACGCCATCAAGCGCCTCGCGTCGCGTTTCGCCAATCGCGAGGAGATGAAGAACGAACTCGCCGCCGAGGGCATCGACAGTGAGAAGGAGCTCCGCTACCGCTTGGCCGCGCGGCTGCAGCAGACGAAATACGTCGAAAGCCAGATCGCCGACGAGATCCGGGTCACCGACGAGGAGGCCCGGCAGTGGTTCGAGAAGCACCGCGACCGCTTCGACCTGCCGCTCCGCGTCCGGGCCCGGCACGTCTTCCTCGCCACCCTGGACCGCGACTCCGAGGAAGCGAAGGCGACTCTGGAAAAGGCCCTGACGGAGCTGAAAGCCGGAACGAAGGACTTCGCGACCCTCGCCGCCGAGCTGAGCGACGACCTCAAGACCAAGCACTCGGGCGGCGACCTCGGCTGGATGACCGAAGGCCGCTTGCCCGCCGACTTCGGTCACGCCGCCTTTGAAATGAAACCGCAGCGGCCGACCCTGATCCGCACCAAGATCGGCTGGCACATCGTGGAAGTCACCGACCGCCGCGCCGCCGAAACCCGCTCCTTTGAAGACGCCCGCGGGGAAGTCGTCGCCGCGCTGGAAAGCGCCCGGCGCATCGAGATGGTGCCGCGCCTGCGGGAAGCCCTGCGCAACGACCCCGATGCCGTCACGGTGCACGTCCTTACCGACATGATCTCCAGCGAATGATCCGCCTCGCCGGCATCGTCCTTCTCCTCCTCGTGGCGGGCTGCCGCGAGAAGCAGGCTCCGCGCGCCGTGGCCGTCCGCGAGGATGGGGTGCTGGAGCTCTCGCTGTGCAGCTTCAACATCCGCTACGAGAACGACAGCGACCGCGGCTGGCGGGCCTGGCCCAACCGCATCGACCGGGTCGTGCGCACCATCCGCCGGCTCGACCCCGACGTGCTGGGCGTCCAGGAAGCGCTGCACGGTCAGGCCGCCGACCTGCGCGCCTCGCTCCCCGACTACGATTTCGCCGGCATCGGACGCGACGACGGTGAGCGCGCCGGCGAGTATGCCGCCATCCTCTACAAGACCGATCGCTTCGAGGCCGACCGCGCCGAACAAGGAACCTTCTGGCTGTCGGACTTACCCGAGAAGCCCGGCTCGAAGACCTGGGGCAACTCGGTTGTCCGCTGCACCACCTGGATGCGCCTCATCGACCGCCCCACCGGCCGCGGCTTCTACATCTACAATACCCACTTCGACCACCGCCACCAGGCCTCCCGGGTCAGGTCGGCGGGGCTGATCGTCGAGCGGATCGCGAATCGAGCCCACCCCGGCGAGCCCGTCGTGCTGCTCGGCGACTTCAATGCGGTCGAGAGCAACCCGGCGGTCCGGCAGTTCACCTCCGCGGGCCTCACCGACCCCTACCACTCCCTCCACCGCCACGAGGAGAACCGCCGCACGCTCCACTTCTGGTCCGGCGACGCCGGCGGCGCGCTCAAGGTCGATCACATCCTCGTCTCGAAAGGGGCCGTCTTCGAAGCCGCCGGCATCGACCGGGCACCCAGCCGCAAGCTCCAGCCCTCCGATCACTTCCCCGTGTGGGCCAAGGTCCGCTGGCCGGAATCAGATCAGGACCAGGATGGATAAGATGGATTGGAACTTGGCCCTTGGAACTTCGGAGCCGTAGGCTGCGCCATGCTCGCCGATCTCGGCTGGAACGACGACCTCGCCCGCGCCTTCGAAGCGCTGGCGAAGCAAGGCTACGTCCCCGCCCGGCTGAACCGCGAGACGACGATCAACTACGGCGCGTTCATCGTCGATGAGGACGGTGAAATCACCGACATCGACGTCGTGCTGTCCGGCAAGGTCTGGCACGACGCCGAAACCGATGCCGAGCTCCCGGCCGTCGGCGACTGGGCGGCGGTCGAGCTCGGCGGCGAGAACGAGGACCACGTCATCCGCGCCCGCCTGCCCCGCCGTTCCTGCTTCTCACGCAAGCTGCCGGGCAAGAGCGTCGAGGAGCAGGTGATCGGCGCCAACGTCGACGTCGTCGCGGTCGTCACCGATCCCGGCGCCGACCACAACCCGCGCCGCATGGAGCGCTACTTCGCGCTCATCGGCCGCAGCGGAGCCCGGCCGGTGGTGCTGATCAACAAGGCCGACGCCTTCCCGCCCGGCCACTGCGAGGATGCCTGCGCCGAGATCCAAGCCCTTAATCCGGAAGCCGAGGTCCACCTCGTCAGCGCGCTGGAAGGCAGCGGACTCGGGATCCTCAAGCGGCACCTGACCCGTGGAAATACGATGTGCATCGTAGGTTCCAGCGGTGTCGGCAAGTCGACCCTGGTCAACCAGCTCATGGGCGAGGAATGGCAGTGGACCAGCGAGGTCAACCAGGTCACCGGCAAGGGCCGCCACACCACCACCGCCCGCGAACTCGTGCTGCTGCCCGCCGGCGGCATGCTCATCGACAATCCGGGCATGCGCGAGATCCAGATGTGGACCGACGAGCGGACGCTGCGGGAGAACTTCGCCGACCTCGAGCGGATCGCCTCGCGGTGCCAGTTCCACGACTGCAAGCACGGCACCGACAAGGGCTGCGCGATCCGCGCCGCGGTCGAGGACGGCGAGCTTGAAATCGAGCGCCTTGAGAGCTTCCTCCGCCTCGACGACGAGATCGAGCAACTCCGCCGCCGCGCCAAGAAGCGCCAGATCAACATCGAGCGCCGCGCCAAGCGGGCCCACCGCATCAAGGCCCGCAACCTCCAGGACCGCATCGACCACGAGCGCGAGCAACGCGGCGAGTGGCGGTAACGTGGCGCAAATTCTCCACGACAAGGGCGGAAAGTTCACTATGCTT
Source organism: Haloferula sp. A504 (assembly GCF_044385805.1). Classification (NCBI taxonomy): domain Bacteria; kingdom Pseudomonadati; phylum Verrucomicrobiota; class Verrucomicrobiia; order Verrucomicrobiales; family Verrucomicrobiaceae; genus Haloferula; species Haloferula sp. A504. Next base: position 40,915 of record NZ_JBISBU010000006.1, on the reverse strand, counting down.
CCGGCATGCTTCGACTTGTCCCACTTCTCGCCCTCGCCCTCTCCGCCTGTGCCCCGGCCACCAATGCCCCGCAGAAAGTGAAGGTGGCCGAAGCGGCCACCCTGATCGCCGAAGAGAAGGTCCAGCTTCTCGACGTGCGCACCGAGGAAGAATGGAACGAAGGCCGCATCGAGGGGGCCACCCGGATCGAGATCGGCAGCAAGGACTTCGCCAAAACCGTCAAGGAGAGCTTCGACGAATCGAAGCCCCTGCTGGTCTACTGCCGCAGCGGCAGGCGCAGCGAGCGGGCGACCCGCCAGCTCCGGGACGCGGGATTTCCGGTCCTCTACGACCTCAAGGGCGGCATCCGCTCCTGGACCAACGACGGCCAAAAGGTGGTCAAATAAACACCGCTTTCCCGTCTTCGATCTTGATCGCTTAAGCTTTCCAAAGTATCTCGGGGGCCGCCCATGCCTCCCTCGAGGAAAAGCATCCGACTCGGCTCGAAGACCGGCGGCAACCGCCGCCGGGAAAAGGCGTCGTTCACGGAATCCCTGCGGCTCGCCCAGGCCCGGGCCCGGGTGCGGGCCAACCGTCCCGCCAACCGCCGCGGCCGCAAGTGGGTGCGGGCCGCGATCGCCGAGACCTATCCGGTCGACGACTCGCCGCACCTGCTGCTGCGGATGTTCCGGTGGATGCTCGGGCTCGCCCTCGCGCCGCTGGCGGTGGTGACGAGTTGGACCTTCTTCAACCTCTTTTCCAGCGCCGCCCTCGACCACTTGTTCTGGACCTCCGCGCCCTTCTGGTACTTCGCCACGGGAGCGGTGTTGATGATTGCGTGGTTCGCCACCGGCCTGCTGTGGGACTTGTTCCTGTATCTCTACGTCCTCGGCCACGAACTCACCCACATCCTCTTCATCCGGCTCTTCCGCGGCACGGTCGCCGAGTGGGGGGTGAGTGTGGACGGCGGCTACGTGACCACCGACAAGACCAACATCCTGATCGCCCTCGCGCCCTACTTCGTGCCGCTGTGGGCCGCGCTCACGGTGGGGATCTACGCCTGCGTCGGGGTCTTCGTCGACCTGTCCCCGGCCGGCCTCAAGTCGCTCTACGCGCTGCTCGGTTTCTTCTGGGCCTTCCACCTGCTGTGGACGCTGTGGATGATTCCCCGCGACCAGCCCGACCTGCGCGAGAACGGCACCTTCCTGTCGCTGGTCATCATCTACCTCGCCAACCTCCTGATCCTCGTCACCCTCACCTGCCTTGCCTCACCGGACATGAGCTTCCGGGGATTCGGCGTCGAATGGATCCACAATGCCCGGGCCGGGTTCGATGCCGCCCAGGCGCTGGCGGTGCGGTTCCTGCGCTAAGGCAATTTTCGGAGGCTCCTGCGATAAGTGACATAGTTGTTCGTGGAAATGACGACACCGACGAAGTCCTGCGGTGCTCCGCACTTCACACATCGGCAGGCTCCCGGCCGGACGGGCTCAAGACAGCAGAGGCACAAATCAGCTCCTTCGAGGATCTCCTGTGGAGCTTCCCCGCTCATCCCTTGCCGTCGATCTCCTTGAGCTGCCCGTGCAGCCACGGACCGGTTGCTGTTTCCGATCCGTCCTTGAAGCGGATCCGGTAGGGCTTTCCGGAAAACGATGACTTGGTGGCGAGTCCGTCGATGAAATCCTCGGCCGTCTTCACCCGGTCGCCGGCACGGTCGAGCTTCTTCCGCAGGTGGTCGGCGGCTTCGTCCGCGTCGTGGGCCTTGCCGTTGCGGATGAACTTGGCGCCCTCCAGCGACTCGATGCTCCCCAGCAGCGAATCGATCCGGGCCTGCTCCTTCGCATCACGGGCAAGCAGGGGCAGGGCAGCACACAGGAAGAGCAGGAAACATCGGCGAACCATGTCGGCATCCTAGCCCGGAGGCCGCCCCGATCACAAGGACTCCCGATGGAATCGAATCGCCAGATCCGCCCCCTTGGGCCCAGCATGCGGCGGACCATGAGCAAGAAGGACCAAACGCACCGCCTCGACCACAAGCCATTCCTCGCCAATCCCGGCGGGAAGTTCCGCCTCACCGACCACGACCCACGCTATTCGGCGGGACTCAAGAGCAAGAAGGAGGGGAAGAAGGCGCTCGCTGACGACATCGATGCCCTCTCGGACGCCCAGCGGCGGCTGTGGGCGGATGGACGCCACTCGGTCCTGATCATCCTTCAGGCGATGGATGCGGCCGGCAAGGATGGCACGATCCGCCATGTGATGTCCGGCGTGAATCCGCAAGGGGTGGCGGTCCACGGCTTCAAGGCGCCGAACGAGGAAGAGCGGCAACACCATTTCCTGTGGCGGCCGACCCGCTTCCTGCCGCGCAAGGGAAGCATCGCCATCTTCAACCGCTCCTACTACGAGGAAACCCTGGTCGTGCGGGTCCACCCGGAGTTCCTCGAAAAGCAGTTCCTCTCCGCGCGGCGGCGGCAGCTGCCACTACCCGAGTTGTGGCGCGAGCGCTACGAGGATATCAACGCCTACGAGAAGGCTCTCGTTCACAACGACACCCTGGTGCTCAAGTTCTTCCTCAACGTCTCGAAGGACGAGCAGCGCGAACGCTTCCTGGACCGCTTGAACGAACCCGACAAGCACTGGAAGTTCAGTGCCGCCGACCTGAGCGAGCGCGGGTACTGGGACGACTACCAGCAGGCTTACCAGGACATGATCGCCGCCACCTCGACCGAGCACGCCCCGTGGTACGTGATCCCGGCCGACCGCAAGTGGTTCGCCCGCGCTGCGGTGGCCGACATCATCGCCGAGCGCATCAGTCGCCTCGACCTGCGGACGCCGGAAGTCAGCGAAGAGGACCGGAAACAGCTCGCACAGGCCCGCGAGGTCCTGCTGAACGAGAAGTAGCCCCCGCTCAACGGGCCGCAGTCTGCGGGTCCGCGCCCTCCGCCGAGGGCTTGTACGGGTTCACGGTGATCGGGCCCTGGCGCATCGTCGCGATGACGACCACACGGCTTTCCTCAAGCTGCTTGCGCAGCCCCTCGGGCAACTCGGCCCGGCCGGCGGCCTGGTCGAAGCTGACCTCGATGGTCTGGATCCAGCCACGATTGACGGCGAAGAACTCGTTCCACGGCACCAGTCGGGCACCGGGCTGGAAGCCGGTCCGGCACCGCAGGTTGGCAGGCACGGCCAGCACCGCCCCCTTGGGCACGAGCGTGGCGATGCCGTTGAAGGACAGCACCTCCGACGAAGCCATCAGGTCCTCCGGCCGGGCGGCCTCGGTGGGATCGTCGGCCTCGACGACCTTGAGGTTCTTCATCGGATCCTGCTGCTCGCTCATGCGGAGCTTCAGGCCGAGCTGGTCCTGCGAGGCGATGTCGCGCATTTCTCCGGCAAGTGCCGGAAGCGCCAACAAGGTGATCAGAGTGAGTGTTTTCATCGGATGGGGGAGGTTGGAGATCAGGAGCCTTCGGAGGTGGAGATCATCGAGTTCACCTCGAGGGTGCGGTCGACCTCGAAGGTGACGTAGGCGAGCCGTTCGGTGCCGAAGACGCTCTCGGTGACGACCTCAACGGTCCACTGGCCGTCTTCCGTGATGAAGCTGCCGTAGTTGTCGGACGTCCAGACACGGTCCTCGGGGGTGGCCTGGTCGATCTGGAGCTGGGCCGCGGCGATCCGGTCGCCCTCCGTGCCGAGCGCCGGCGCTCCCTTGTAGATCTGGGTGTAGGTGTAGGACTTCGGATAAAGGTCGTTCACGGTGACCGTGAGCGTCGGAAGATGCACGCGCACGACCTCTCCCGGCGTGACGCCCGAAATCGCGGCGCTCGGGACCGGCCAGATCTGAACGTAGCGCGATACCAATTGCTGGTCGATGGAGCCGTCGTCGTTGCGGGTGAAGACCGAAAACCGCTCCTCGCCGCGGACGGCCCGACGATCGGCCCCGGGAATGGACGTGACCGGGTATGACAGGGTGGTCGTGCCGTTCTGATCGAGGACCGCCTGCGAGTGCAGAATGGCCTGGCTGCGGTCGATGCCCGACCCGTCGGTGTTCCCGTAGGACTGGACGTGGCGGAGCAGGCGCACCGACTTCGACGCCGCCGGATCCTGGGGGCCGCTGAGCAGACCCTGGACATCGATGTCGACGTGGAAGGGCCGATCCGCGCGGGTGCGGGGAATCGGACCGCTGTAGGGGTCCTCGGTGCGGATGGTCATCGTCGCCACCGGGGCGTAGGCGCTGACGTAGGCCACATCGAGGAGATAGCTCGTTGCTTCGGCACCTGTCTTGACCGTCCACAGTTCGTAGCGCGAACCGGCGAGGTCGACGGGTACCATGGACATCCGCTCCCCGTCGCTCTCGACATTCACATCCCAGTGGATGGGAGGCGAGGTTTCGAGAAGCGTCTGCCGGATGAAGTTCGTGTAGCCCTCGGACTGGCCCGAGGCTGACGGGCCGGCCATCAGGATGGCGATCAGGATGCTGGATGACGATTTCATGGCAAGTGACGGGGTGCGGATGTTGCTGGGGGGCTCAGATCGATTCAGATCGGTTCAAAGGTGATGAGCAGCACCATGTCCTGAAGGTCGTAGCCGAGGTTGTTCCGCTGCTTCTGGGTGTGGGTGAGTTCCATCATCACGATGCAGTCCATCGGGCCGATGCGGACGTTTCCACCAGCGTCGAGGTAGGGCTTGATGAAATCCTCGAGGGTCGGGGCCGACTCGATCGAGTAGGTCGTGGGCACCTCGTCGCCATTGGTCAGCACGTTGACGTTGGTCGTGCCATCGTTGGAGTGGTAGAATTCGCTCCACTTGTTATTCCACCAGAAGCGTCCGCCGAAGCGCAGCGACGCACCGGGGTTGACGATGCCGGAGTGAACCACGCGGTCCTGGCGGACGTCCCAGTTGTCACCGGCAAAGAGCCGGTCCCAGCCGCCGTTGTTGAGGCTGAACCAGGATTCGGTGTAAACGAAGTTGATGCGCGATCCGCTGCCGGAGGTCACACCGGCACCGAGCACCCGGATCTCCATGCGGAGCTTTTCCCGGGGAATGATCACGCCGGGAGGATCGATATCGACGTAATCCTTGATGACGGCGGGGTGGTTGATCTTCCACTTGAGGGTGGGAAGCGTGCCGGCCTTGACCACGCCAGGGGTGGCGGTGATCCATCCGGTGGGGGTTCCTTGGTTGCTGCCGGTCGCCGGAGAAGCGAGGGCAATGAGGCCGGCAATCAGCGTCGAGAAGACGCGGACCGGCAGGGGGGTGCCAGTTTTCATGTTGGGGGGTGGGGGTTGGGGGAACTGCCTCAGCGGGGACTGGAGCAGGTGTCTGGTGGGTGCCGGACGAGGATCATCATGCCACGAAGTCGAACTATTTGAAGAACCAAACATTAACGTAATCGCGTAGGACAGCGGGTCGCCATCGTTGAAGTTGCGTTGCATCCGATGAACTCCTGGCTTTCCCCGGCCGACCGGGACGCTTGAATGGGTCCCATGTCCCGCCGCTTGCTTCCCACGCTTCTGATCGCATTCCTCGGCATCGCCTCCTCCCTTCGAGCGGCTGCCGACACCCCTCCCAACATCGTCATCCTCTTCGCCGACGACATGGGTTACGGCGATCCCTCGTGCTACGGCCATCCGCTGATCCGCACGCCCCACCTCGACCGCCTCGCGGACGAGGGGCTCCGGCTCACCTCGTTTCTCACCGGCTGCTGGTGCGTGCCCTCCCGCACTCAGCTCATCACGGGCCGCTACATGCCGCGGGTGAAGTTCAACGGCGGCACCGGCTCGGACGGAAAGGGCGGGCTTCCCGACACCGAGAAGACGCTCGCCGAGGCGCTCAAGGAAGCGGGCTACGCCACCCACATGGTCGGCAAGTGGCATCTGGGGTACAAGCAGAAGAAGTTCCTGCCCACCCATCAGGGCTTCGAGACCTGGTTCGGACTCCCCTATTCCAACGACTACATCAAGCCCTGGGTCCGGACCGACGAACCGCTCGGGCTCTACCGTGGCGACGAGATGGTCGAGCATCCCTTCGACCAGGATCCCCTGACCACCCGCTACACCGAGGAGGCGGTGAAGCGGATCGAGGAATCGAACGGTCCATTCCTCCTCTACCTCGCCTACGCGATGCCCCACCTGCCGCTGCACGTTTCGGATGAAAGGCGCGGGAAGTCGAAGGCCGGACTCTACGGCGACGTGATCGAGGAGGTCGACTGGTCGGTCGGCGAGGTGCTCGCGGCGCTTGAAAAGAAGGGCGTGGCCGACAACACACTCGTCTTCTTCGCCTCGGACAACGGCCCGTGGGTCGAGATGCCGCCCCGCATGCAGCAGGCGGGCAACGAACTCTGGCACGCCGGCTCGACCGGTCCGCTGCGCGGCTCGAAAGGGCAGACCTACGAGGGCGGACCCCGCGTGCCCGCCATCGTCCGCTGGCCGGGAAAGATCCAGCCCGGCAGGACATCGGGTGAGCTCGTCGGGATGCCCGACATCTACCGCACCCTCGTCGAACTCGGCGGCGGCACCCTGCCCGATCACCCGGTGGACGGGCACGACCTCGCCCCCTTCCTCCGTGGCGAGAGCGAGGCCTCGCCGCGCGAGGCTTACTATTATTTTCGCAGTGGACTGGAGGCCGTGCGGGTCGGCCGCTGGAAACTCCGCACCACGACCGGCAAGCCGGAGCTCTTCGACATGGTCACCGATCCCTACGAGCGCGTGAACCGCGCCGGAGAAATGCCGGACAAGGTCGCGGAACTGCGCAAGCGGATGGATGCGATGGCTGAAGAGGTCGGTGGCAAGGTGGCAGGAGGTTGACGGAATGTGGCGGCGGATGAAATCCGCCGCCACATCTTGCTACCACGCCTTCCCGCCCTGCCCGTCGTAGGGCAGCCAGAGCAGGGCGACCTCGTCGACCTCGACGTTGGTCCGCGTCGGCTTGAGCGTCTCGGTTTTGAGCTCGAGCGACTGCGGATCGAACTGCTCGCCAAGCTCGGCGATGTCGGCCTCCAGCTCCTCCTTCAATTCGAGGATGTCCTGCTCCACCGCCTCGACCTTCTTCTCCGCCGCCGCGACGTCGCGATGCTGTTGGAACGCTCTTGAGGAACGGCTCACCGCCGTCGTCGCACTGCGGCGGCGACCACCGAGGATCCCGCCGAGCAGGCTGCCGAGCACGCTCATGCCCGCATCGATCTTGGCGGCATTGGCCTGGCCCTTCTCCCGCTCCAGCGTGCGCTCGGCGGTGTCCTTGCGGCTCTCGAGGGTCTTGAGTTTCGACTCGACCTTGTCGCGCAGCTTTTCGACCGCCTCGTCGCGCATCTCCCGCGCCGCCTGGGAAAGACGCGCGCGGAAATCCGCCTCGGATTCACCGATCGCGGCGAAGGCCTTGAGCGCCGGGCACTCGAAGATCTCGGCGCGCTCGTTGTGGTAAAGCCAGTCGGAGAAGTCCTTCTCCACCTGCTTGTAATTGTCCGCGTTCATGGCGAAGCCCGGCAGCTCGGCAAAGCCCGCGCCCGCCGCCGGCTGGTCGCTGAAGCTTCCCGGCTTCACCCCCGCGTCCGTTTCCCAGTCGATGCCGTCGGCGCTCATCGGGTTCACCTTCACCACCTCCCGCACGCCCTCGATATCCGCCTTCGACAGGGCGAAGCGGACGGTTCCGGCCCGCAGCAGGTGCGGGCGGTACTCCACGCCATCCGCCGACCCGGCCACCGGCATGAAGCGTTCGACCACCCCGGGGCCGACCACCGGACGCTCTCCCTTCGGCGCCGCCGACGCGGAGGGCATGGCCATCGGATTGGCCGGGGCAGCCGCCTCGGCATTCTTTTCATCTTCGACGAAGCCCGCACGTTTCGGATCCATCAACTTCTTGATGCTGGTGCGGGTCAGCGGGCCGGCGAGATAGCTCATCACCCACCGCACGTGGAACAGCACCGGCGCATCCTCGTGGACGTTGTTGAGCAGGAAGACCCGGCTGCCGAGGCCGGAGAGGAGGGTTTCCATCTCGCGCCGGTCGAACTTCGAATCCTGCGAGGCCGCAGCCCCCTCGAGACCGTCGAGCACGCGCAGCTTGTCACGCTCGGTCTGCAGCCGCCCGAGGAACCACGAACCGATGTTCGACAGCGCCTTGTAGTCGAGGTCGACCGGGTTCTGCGTCGCAAACAGGCAGCCGAGACCGAAGGCCCGCGCCTGCTTGAGCATCGTCATCATCGGCTTCTTGCTCGGCGGGTTCGCCGTCGGCGGCAGGTAGCCGTAAATCTCGTCCATGTAGAGCAGCGCCCGCAGCGAGGTGGTGCCGTTCTGGGCGCGCATCCAGCCGAGCATCTGGTTGAGCAGCAGGCTGACGAAGAACATCCGCTCGCTGTCCGAAAGGTGGGCGATGGAGAAGATCGAGACCCGCGGCTTGCCCTCCGGTGTGTGGAGCATCTTCGCGATGTCCAGCGGCGGCCCCTCGAGCCAGGTGGCGAAGCCGGGCGAGGCGAGCAGGTTGTTGAAGCGCAGCGCCAGTTCCTGCCGGTCCTTCGACGAAAGAAAGGACTCGAGATCGATCACCCCGACCTTGTCGAAGGGCGGCTGCTGCACGTGGCGGATCAGGCTTTCCAGCGAGAGGTCGCGGCCGCCGCGCCACTCGTGGGCGAAGACGTTGGCCAGCAGGATCGCCTCGGGCGACTGGATCGGATCGGCATCGACGCCGACCAGCGAAAGCAGCGAGGAAACGGTCGACTCGATCCGCTCGCCCAGCAGTTCGCCGTCGTCGATGACCTCGAAGGGCGGTGCCTCGAGCGAGGAAAGGATCGAGACCGGAATGCCCGCATTCGAGCCGGGCGTGAAGATGTTGACGTCGATCCGCTCCTTGAATGTCGAGATCCGCTCGGGCGCCTGCCCCCAATCGGCGAGGCCGTTCTTCCACATCGCCGCGGTCTTCTCGGCGTAGGCGTCGGGGGTGACGCCCTTCTTGGAGGCGTCGTCCTCATTGATCCAGGGCCGGAAGTCCGAGGGGGCCAGATTCGGAAAGGCCAGCATCAGGTTCGCGATGTCGCCCTTCGGGTCGATCACGATCGCCGGCACGTGGTCCATCGCCGCCTCTTCGAGGAGCGCCATGCAGAGGCCGGTCTTGCCCGAGCCGGTCATCCCGAGCACCACGCCGTGCGTCACGAGGTCCTTGGAGTCATAGAGCAGGGGTTCACCATTCGCCTCGCCGGCTGCCGCATCGTATCCGCGACCGAGATAAAAGCTGCCAAGCGACTCGTACGTCTCCGGGGAAATCATGGGCGGATGCTGGGCGGTTCGGCGCGGAGCCGGAAGCAGAAAGGAGTGGCGCTTTGCACCTGTCCTCCGAAGCCTTGGCGAAGGGGGAAGCGCCATGCCGGGGCCGGGCGGCTTTCAGCCGCGGGACGGGGCTGGCGGGATCGAGGTGGCTGGGGGTAAACCGGAGGCGCTTTTGCGGGAGCCTCGTGACACCCTCGCCGTAGGCGTTAGAAGCATGATGAGCCAGCCTACCTCTCCATGCGATCAGGAGATCGCCGCGCCCCGTCATGGCGCTTGGAAAGCGCCACTCCCTACCCCTCTTCCACCACAATCTCGATCTCCCGGGTTTCCCCACTGCGCGGATCGGTCGCCCTCAGGACGTGCCGTCCGCTCTTGAGCAGGACCGCCGGCTCGGGGTCACCGTCCCTCAGCTCGAGCGTCTCACACGACCACTCGACCAGACCCGGAAGGTTGGTTGCCAGATGCAACCGCCCGCCGTTCGGCAGCTCGGGGTCGAGCACGTAGACCGCCCCCGGACGAGGTGCCAGAATGCGCAGCGGCGACTCCACCGGAAGCTCCGGCCGCGGCGCGAACTCATCCCGGCGGCGGTTGAAATCCGACTCCAGCCACTCGGCATACGAGGAATCGAGGTAGAGCCGACCCGCGCCGTCGTAGTCGGCCGCGGCGGCAGGCTCGGGCTCGGCCCCCTGAGGCACCCACTCGAGCACCGAGTGCTTCGCCCCGGGGCCGACCGCCTTGCCGCTCCGCGGGTCGATCCGCACCTCGACCAGCTCCGCCGGGCGGTCCGGCCATTCCGGCTCCCGGGCTTCATGCAGTGCCCGCATCGTCCGCTGAAACACCGGTCCCGCGCCGGCCACTCCGGACAATCCCTTGAGCGGCGTGTTGTCAAAATTCCCCGCCCACACGCCGACCGTGAACCTCGCGGTGAAGCCGAGGCACCAGTTGTCGCGGAAGTCCGACGAGGTGCCGGTCTTCGCCGCGCAGGGAAACGGCAGCTCCATCGGCCCGCCGCGACCGAAGGCCGGCGCCCGGGCCGTGGGATCGGCGAGAATGTCGGCGACCAGCCAGGCTTCGGTTTCCCCGAACACCCTCTCCCATTCGACCTCCCGGTCCGGGTCCAGAACGACCGACGCATGGCTCCCGCCCCGGGCCAGGGTCGCGTAGGCATTGGTCAGGTCGATCAAGCGCACCGGAGCGCCCCCGATGGTCAGGCCCAGCCCGGCATCGGCCTCCGGCGCGATGGCAACGCCGAGCTTCGCCAACAGGCGGGACAGCGGCGGCGAACCGCCCAGCCGGTTCAGCTCCCGCATCGCCGGAACATTCAGCGAGCACGCCAGGGCATGACGGATCGTGACCGGGCCCTGGAAGCTCCGGTCGAAGTTCTCCGGAGCGTCGAGGCCCTGGCGGGTGCGGAAACGCGTCGGAATGTCCGCGATGATCGACCCGGGGTGGCGTCCGTTCTGGAACGACATCAGATACGTGAAGGGCTTGAGCGCGGATCCCGGCGAGCGCGGTGCGAGGGCACCATTGATGCGGCCGCCCCGGGGATCGTTCCAATCGCCCGAGGACACGAGTGCGAGGATTCCGCCGCTCGGGTTGTCGATCACCACCACCGCGATGTGCCGCAGGTTCGAATCGCGCAGCGGTTCGAGTTCCTCCGCCACGATCGTCTCGATCCCACGCTGCAGATTGGCGTCGAGCGTCGTGCGGACATTTCCCCCGACCATCTCGGGAAGCCACGGCGCCACCGGCTCCTCGGCAAGCGGGCGCAGCCGCAACGGCTCGCTTCTGGCCGCTGAAATACGGCTTTCATCGTACTTTCCGCCCGCCGCCAGCCGGTCGAGCACCACCTCGCGCCGCCGCAGCGCGCGGTCCGGGTGTTCGAGCGGATTCAGCCGCGACGGTGCCTGCGGCAGGCCCGCCAGAAGCGCGCACTCGCCGAGCGACAGCTGCGCGACGGGCTTCTGGAAGTAGAAACGTGCCGCCTCCACCGGCCCGAGCCGCAGCCGGCCGTAATCGAGCCGGTTGAGGTAGGATTCGAGGATCCGGTCCTTCTCCAGGCTCATCTCCAGCCGGCGGGCGACCAGCGCCTCGTGGATCTTGGTGCGGATCGTCCGCGGCTGCGGTGGCGAGGAGAGCTTCACCAGCTGCTGGGTGATCGTCGACGCGCCCGACACCGCCTCACCCCGGCGCAGCCAGTCGCGGCCGGCCCGGGCCGTCGCCAGCAGGTCGATCCCGCCATGATCGAAGAAGCGCTTGTCCTCCGCCGCGATCGTGCAGTCGATCAACTCGACCGGGATCGATTCGAGATCCACCGGCGAGCTCCGGGTGAAGTCCGGCAGCGTGAGGTGATGCAGGGCTTCGCCATGGCGATCCAGCAGCACCGGCGAGGCGTCCACCCCGCCGAGGCCCTCGGGAAGATCCACCAGCCACGGCACCCCGAACCACCCCACCACCCCGGCCAGCAGCAGGCCGATCGGGATGGCGTATCGTTTTCGGATCTTCGGCACGGGCATCAAGCTTCGTCAAAGAGAGCGCCGACGGAACCCGAAAGTCTTCAATTGGAACCTCGTTCGCCTCCTTTTCCCCACGCCCAACAACCGCCATCCACGGCACCCCTGGCGCCAATCTTGACGTCGCCACCATTGCGTGACAGATTTCTGTCATGCAGACCACTTTACGGATAGACGATGAGGTTTATCGGAGAGCCAAGACCAAGGCGAGCGAACTCGGACTCAGCCTGACACGTTTCTTTGAAGAAGCGGTCGAGGAGCGGCTTGGACGGCTGGAAGAGCCGCCCGCCCGCCGGATCGAGCTGCCGACCTTCGGCTCGGGCCCACCGATGTCCGCCGCAGAATTGCGCAAACGCATCGAGAAAGCCGAACTCGAAGAGGACCTCAAGCAGCTCGATGGCGATGGATCTTCCGGACAATAACATTCTGATCAACGCCTTCAGGAGCGACAGCCCCCACCACCATGAGGCGAAGGATTGGCTGGAAGATTCCCTCAATCGCGGGCTGCCGCTTCGTCTTTTCCCCACCGTCGAGGCCGGATTTCTGAGGGTGGTGACCCATCCCGGGATCTTCCCGGTTCCCGCCACCATCGAAGATGCCCGGTCTTTCCTGCAGGTCGTGGCTTCCTCACCGGGGGTGGAGACGGCCTCCTGGACTTCCGCCGCCCGAGAACGATGGGTTGACCTTTGTTCCCATCTGAAGCTCCGTGGAAATGACTGCAACGATGCGATGCTCGCCGCCCTCGCCATCGAACGCGGCCTGAGGCTCGTCACCTTCGACAAAGGATTTCGGCGTTTTCCCGACCTCCGGCTCCTGGTGCTGGGGGAGTGACCGACCTCATGTGCCTCAGGCACCCTCGAAATCCTCCAGGACGACAACTTTGTTCTTCCGGCCCTTCAGGCCGAACCCCGTCGTCCCCCACCAATGAACAGGACCTTGTTTCAGGACATGAGCAGCTGAGGCAGGATGACTCCCACAAGCGTCGCTCCCGCCGTCATCCAGCCGAGGACTCCCAAGCGTACAATCCCGATCCCGAACTCATCCCGGTTCTTGGGTGCTTCCGCAAAGAACAGAAGGAACAGGGGAGTGGCAATCAGGACGAATCCGACCAAGTTCCCCAAAAAACCCCATTCATCATGCTGGCCGAAGGTCCCAAGCAAGACGCCGCCGAGGGTTTGCACCCCGGCGGCGAGTAGAAGCCAGCGCTTCGTCGTGCGAAACATCACTCCACCTCGAACTTCCGACTCGCGGACAGGGCCAGCTGGTCGGGGTCGTACATCGCCTCGACCTTGGCGGGCGGGGCGTAGGCGCTGCCTTCCAGGGTCACGCGGGCGAGGTAGCTCAGGGTGTGCGTGCCGCGGCCGTAGGGGCGGTCCATGAAGAACATCACCCGGTCGGCCCGGATCTCGTTGTGCGAGACCGTCCACGAGCGCTCGCTCGTCGCGCCGGCATTCATGTTGGCGGCCTGCGACTCGAAGGTGTTGTTCACCGCCTCGAAGATGCCCGGCAGGCGGTCCTCGACGACCATGTAGCGGGCATCGTCCGTCGGCAGCGTGACGCGCAGCTCGACCCGGATGAGGTCGCCGACCTTCGGCACGTCGAGCGGCTCATCGGTGCCGTCCGCCTTCACGCGGCGGTAGAAACGGGTGACCTCCAGGCCGTTGGCCGACACCGGTTGCAGCGGCGTGATCCTGGGCTTCGAGGAAAGCGTCACACGCACGAAGGCCGGACCATCCGAAGTCACGGCGGCCTTGAGTCCCGGGTGCAGCGGAAGCCGTCGCGAGACCACCGGGCTCTCGGTCCCGACCGTGAACACCTCCGGATCGCCGCCGGTGTCGAGCACCAGCTCGGACGGTTCCCATTTCTCGCCGCCGGCGTAGGCCGCGAGGGCCAGCACCGACCAGGCATTCATCCAGGTCGTGTTCCAGTGACCATACGGATTGCGGTCGCGGAGCATCTTTTCGAGCGCCGCCAGGGCTTCGGGCGAATCGCGGTCCACCGCCGACCACGCCATCAGCTTCATGGCATCGTCCGGCTGCCAGCGCATCCACCATCCGCTCATTTCACGCGCCTCGGAGGCACTCGCCAGCAGCTCCCGCGCGATGCCCTCGCGACCTGCCGTCACCTCCGCCATGGCGAGGAAACAACGGGCCCGTGAGGAAAGGTCGGGCATCCGCTTTCGAAGCAGATCGGCATAAGCTTCCTGCGGCTTGCCGGCCATCGCCAGCACCCAAAGGTCGCGCGCGGAAATCTCGAGATCGTAGGGCTTGGTGTCCTTGTCGATCGAGCGCAGCTGGCGCGCGAGATAATCGGCCAGGCGGTCGACGGCCCCCGGGGGCACCGGCGATTGCTTCGAGGCCATGATCAGACCCAGGCCGGCATAGCTGCTCGACCAGCGGCTCGACTCGGTGGCACTCGTCCAGTAGCCGAAGCCGCCGTCGGAATTTTGCATCGAAAGCAGGCGGTTGACGCCCTTGGAAATCACCGACCGCACCTCGTCCGGCGTGTGCTTCGCCAACTCGGGCGACGCGGCCCGCAGGCGCTCGACCGCGAGCCAGGGAATCAGCGACGAGGTCGTCTGCTCGACGCAGCCGTACGGGTAGCGCAGTAGATAATCGATCGCCCCGCCGGCCTCGAGCAGCAGCGAGCGGGAAAGCTCCAGCTCCAGGTGGCCCCGCCCGTCGAGCAGCGCCGGGTCAAGATCCTCGAGCAGATCGAGCGCAGAGGCTCCGCCCTCGAGGCGCACCAGGCGCGTCTGGCGCAGCAGCGGCATCGGAAACTCGACCTGGAAGATCGACTCGACCGCGTCGGCGTGGCGCCGGAGTTCCGCCGGGTTCGGCGCGCGCCCGCCGAGTTTCACCGGCTCGGCCCGCCAGTTCATCACGGCTTCGCCGGTGTTCCGGAAGTCGACATCGAAGCTGACCGTCGCGGCCTTGCCGGCGGCGAGGGTGATCGTGGTGCTTTCCTCCACCCCCTCGGCAAGAGCCACGACCGGATCCGACGCCGGTGGGTTCGGCACGAGCGTGATCTTCCACTCGCCGTCGAGGTCGGAGGCGTTGCGAATCGTCGCCCGCATCGCCAGCTGGTCGCCTTCGTTGGCGAAACGCGGCTCCTGCGGTTCGAGCATGAGCGGCTTGTTGACCAGGAAGGCGTCCTCGGCATGGCCGAATCGCGCGGCATTCTGGTGCGCCACCGCGATCAGGCGGTAGCGCGTGAGCGTGTCCGGCAGGTCCGCCTCGATGCGGAAGCGCCCCTCGGCGTCCGCCACCACCGTCGGCATCCAGAACGCGCAGGGATTGAAGTCGCGCCGGGGAGCATCAAGTCCTTCTCCCGCGCCGAAGCCGTCGCCGCCGCCGATGAAGAGGCCCTTGTTGTAAAAGCTCTGCTCGTCCGGCGACTCCGGCACGAAGTTGCCGAGCGAAGTCCCGCACTCGACCCGCAGCAGTCTCGGATTGTAGAAGAACGACATCGGATCCGGTGTCTCGTAACCGGCCACCGCCAGCGTGCCTTCATCCTCGGCATAGACCGTGATCTCGGCACCGGCGGCCGGGCGACCATCGGCATCGAGCACGCGGCCTTCGATCACCGCGTCCGAGCCGGGCATGAGCGAGACCAGCTCACCCTCGACCGGGTCGGCGGAATACTCGCCATCGACCTTGGTGATGTCGACCTGCAGGCGGTCGCGGACGTTCTCGACCATCAATTCGCAGTAGCCGAGCCGCAGTTGGGGCTCCTTGAACTTGCGGGCGCTTGCGTCGGACCCCTTGATCACCAGCACCGAGACAAAGCAGTTCGGCGCGTCCTCGTCGGTCACCGGGATCTCGACCACGGGATTCGTCGGATCGAGCGGGATCGTGAAGGACCGGCTCACCTTCTCGCGCTCGACGGTGACCAGCGCGGTGCCCTCGATCGGGGAAAGCACCAGCACCCGTGCGGTGTCGCCCGGGCGATAGAGCTTCTTCTCGGCGACCAGCTTGATTCGCATGCCGTCCTCATAGGCCCATGGATACTCGTCGGTGCCGTAAACGTGGATGGTGACGGCCGTCGCGAAATCGTTGCCGGCGGCATCGGAACCCCGCAGCTCGAGCGTGTGGCGTCCCGGCTTCTCCGGAGCGAAGACGTATTTCGAGTCGTCCCCGCCGACCTTCAACCGGGCGGAGGAAAGTTCCTCGTCGCGCTTCTCGTTCCGGACCGCCCCCCCTTCCGGCGTGCGCAGGCGGACCTGTTCGTTGACCTCGCGCGAAAGCGTGGCCTCGACTTCCAGCTCCCCTTCAAACGGGGCGCCTTTCGTGTCGACCGCGACCAGGTCGAGCGGGAGTTCGTCGCCGACCCGGACCAAGCGGTCGATCCGCCGCACGCCGACATAGACCGAGGCCGGATGCACCATTGCCGAACTCGTCTTGCTCAGCGTCTGACGGTTCGAGTCGGTCACCTCGGTCTGGATCATCACATCCCGCAGCGTCGGAAACTCGGCTTCAGACACCTTGGCCGTCACCGTTGCCCGGCCGTCCTCGTCGAGCTTGAGCTCGGTCGTCTCGGTGTCGCTGCGCGGGTTGCCGTTGTCATCATCCCAGCGATAGCCGAAGTAGTGATACCAGTAGCCGAAATCCGGACGGCGGTGGTCGCCGAACAGGTGATCGCGGAAGCGGTCGGGGTAGTAGTTCCGGTCCGAGACCCGCGACCAGACGTGGACCTCGGCCCCGTCGAGCGGCTGGCCACTGTAGTTCCCGGCTTCGAGCTGCAGCTCGACCTCGGAGGCTCCCGGCGCGGGCTCGGCAATCTCGTGGGTGATCTCGAAGGCATTCCGGCGGAACTCCTCGACCCGGAGCGTCATGGTCGCGCGGCTGCCTTCCATCGCATGCGTGCGCTCGACCCAGTTCTCAAGTTCGGCCGCCGCGTCGTGCTCGTCCTGCCAGGTGACCATGACCCGGTGGAAGCCGGTCGTCTCTTCCGGCAGCCGGAACGATTGGTCGAAGGACCCGGCCGCGGACACCTCGAGGTCCTCGGACAGGATCTCGACACCGGTCGGATTGGTCACCGTGAACTTCACCTTCGACGGCGCGTCCAGCTCGATGGCGTTGCCGTCTTGCCGGCGGACCAGACCCTTCACGTGCACTTCCTCCCCCGGACGATAGAGCGAGCGATCGGAAAAGAGCATCACCCGCCGCTGCTCCAGTGGCGACTCCTGCCACGAGTAACGCACCGGGAAACGCCACAGGCCGACCGTGGGCATCGCGTCATCGTAGGGAGTGGTGAACTGGTCCGCGCCGAGGCTCGCACGCAGGTGGCGCATCTTCGAGTCGCGCGGCAGCGTCGCCATGCCGTCGGCACCGGTCTTGAAGCGGCCGAGAACTTCGGCATCCTCGCCGAAAAGGTCCACCTTCACTCCCTCCACCGGTTCGCCGGTGCGGCACGAGAAGACAAGGGCCTTCACCTCGTCGCCGCTGATCTTCCAGGCCATCCCCAGATCGGTGAGCTGCACCAGTGACTGCACGACCTTCCGCCGCTCCGGCCGGGCGCCGCTTTTCGGCTCGCCGACGATCTCGATGAAGAACGCGGCGGGATCGGCGGAGGCATCCTCGCGCGGCTCCTCGGGCGCCCTCCCGATCGAGTAGGGCTGCGGGTCGTCCGCCAGCACCTTGTCCCAGTCCAGATAGAGCGGCCGGGAGGTGTCGATCGGGTTGTCCAGCTCGACCTCGAAGTCGGCCACCGTGGTGCCGACCATCATCTCATACGGCATCAGACGCTGCGGGCTGAGTCCCTGGCCGTGGGGGCCGCGACCGGTGTAGTAGCGGTATCCCTGGCGCGCCCGGACGAGCTGGCTGCCATGCAGTTTCTTGATGCGGATCTTCAACGAATCGAGGTTCACCGTGGAAATCCGGTAGTAGCGCGAACCGTGCGCCAACTGGCTTTCATCCTCGCTGGCCACTCCGAGGCCCGGCTCGAGGTGCTCGAACTTCACCTTGCCCATCCAGCGCTGGCCGAGCACGAGCCCGTCGTAGGAGGAAATGCCGCCCTCGACGAAGATCGTCCAGTGGTCGTGCGCCGAAAAGTCGCCGTCGATGCGCAGCTTGTCCCCTTCCACCGACATCGTCATCTCCGGCACCTCCGGTTCGACCTTCACCAGATCCGCGGAAAATTCCTTCGGCAGGCTGCGGGAGAAATCGACCACGATCCGGCGCGGCTCGTCCGCCACCGTCCTGGCATAGGCGTGCTGGAGCTTGAAGGGATCGACGTCGCCGATCCGGCGCCTGGATTCATTCACGGCCGGATGGCCTCCCACCGGCAACCCCGCCCGCGAGACCAGATACCACTCGTCGCCGACCGGCAGCGGCGAGGCCGGCTCGACGATCAGGCCGTTCGATGGCTTGAAGCCGGCGGCGAGTCCGGGTTCGAAGGGCTGACCCGAAAGCGCCGCCTCGAAGCTCTGGAGGAAGGTCGGTCGGATGTAACCGGGCTGCTTCAGCTCCGCAAAATCCGGCCGCCGGACCTTCGCCGCGACCCGCTGGCCTTTCTTGTCGGTGTAGTGGAAGAAGGGCGCCGTTTCCTCGGGATCGACCTCGCCGTTGAAGGTCAGATAGTAGGCGGCGGTCCGCGCCGACCAACCCGTGGTGTAGCGTCCCAGCAGCGTCGCGTAGTCGATGCCCGGCTTGGGCGTTGACGCCGTTCCGAGCCGGCCTGCGGGGACCGGCTTGCCGTCGAGATACACGTGCTCGCCGATCAGCGTGAAGGTGTATTCCGTGCCGAGTTGCGGCGCCTCGGCCGGCTGGAACTCGAGGACGTTCGCTTCCTTCCACACCGTCTTCCCGGCCCAGGCCGGTTCGATCTGCAGCCAGGGAGTGGCCGCCACCTTGCCGATCCGGTCGGCCGGGCAGGCTTCGTGATCGAGCACGATTTCAATGTCGGTCCCGGGAACGATCGTCGGTCCGGAAACGTGAAGCCGCGGAGCGGCGGCGAGGGGCGCGATCAAGACCGCGAGGAACAAGGCGAGGAATTTCATGATGATGAGTGGCTACCTATCTAAACAAATGCGTCGCCCGTGTGAAGATGTGTCGAAATTTATTTGAACCGCCCGCCGGAAGTCCCCGGGCCAACCGGATATCCGGCGCTCCGGAAACTGCCGCTTTCCTGAACCGCACGCCGAACGGCCCGCTGCGCCCCACGAATGCCGTTGATCCCCGGCGGGCTTTCCGCTCCCCTAGGTCCATGGATGCCGACGCCATTGCCCGCTCCGCTGCCAACGAGGCGCAGCCGCCCACCGGCCTGACCCTGACCGAACGCACCCTGTGGCTCGCCAAGGCCGGCCGCTGGACCGAGGCGCACGATCTTTGCCAGGACCTGCCCAACCCCGATGGAGCCTGGATCCACGCCTGGCTCCACCGCGAAGAGGGCGACTACGGCAACGCCTGCTACTGGTATGCCCAGGCCGGCAAGCCGGCGACACCCCGCGGCGAGTCCCTCGAACAGGAGTGGCTCGACATCGCCCGCGCACTGGTTTCCTGAGATGAAAACCCTCCTTGCCTGCCTGCTCCTCGCCGTCCCCGCGCTGGCGGGGAAACCCAACGTGGTGCTCATCGGCATCGACGACCTGAACGACTGGATCGGCTGCCTCGACACCCACCCCCAGGTCCGGACGCCCCACATCGACCGCCTCGCCGCCAGCGGCACGCTCTTCACCAACGCCCACTGCCAGGCCCCGGTCTGCAATCCCTCGCGGACCTCGATGGTCACCGGCCTGCGCCCGACCACCACCGGGGTCTACGGCCTCGCCCCGTGGTTCCGCTCGGTCCCGGAACTGCGGCAGCTGGTGTCGATGCCCCAGGCATTCCACGGGGCCGGCTACCACACCGCGCTGGTCGGCAAGATCTACCACACCTTCCCGCCGAAGAAGGACCGCGCCGCCGAGTTCGACGAATACGGGCCACCCTGCAACTTCGGCCCGCTGCCGAAGAAAAAACTCGTCGAGGGCATCTCCGAGCACCGTCTGGTCGACTGGGGCGTGTATCCCGAAAAGGACGAGCAGCAGAACGATTGGGAGATCGCCAGCTGGGCCGTCGACTTCCTCGGGCGCGACCACGAGAAGCCCTTCTTCCTCGGGGTCGGCTTCGGCCGGCCGCACGTGCCGTGCTTCGCCTCGCAGGAGTGGTTCGACCTCTATCCGGATGAGACCCTCAAGATGCCACCGCTGCTCGACGGCGACCGCGACGACGTCCCGGAGTTCGCCTGGTACCTGAACTGGCGGCTGCCCGAGCCGCGGCTGAAGCTGCTCCGCGACCAGGGCGAGTGGCGCAACCTCGTCCGCTCCTACCTCGCCTCGGTCTCCTTCGCCGACTCGCAGGTCGGCCGGGTACTCGACGCCCTTCACGAATCATCCGCCGCCGACAACACCCTCGTCGTGCTTTTCTCCGACCACGGCTGGCATCTCGGCGAAAAGGACATCAGCGGCAAGAACACCCTCTGGGAACGCTCGACCCGGGTGCCGCTGATCTTCTCGGGCAAGGGAATCGACGCCCGCCAGCGCAGCCGCCAACCCGCCGAACTGCTCGACATCTACCCGACGCTGGTCGACCTCGCCGGACTCGACCCGGTCGAGGGGCTCGAGGGCCTGTCACTCCGTCCGCAGTTGGAAAACCCCGACACGCCCCGGCGTCCGGCCATCACCACCCACAACCCCGGCAACCATTCGGTCTGCGACGAGCGCTGGCGCTACATCCGCTACGGCGACGGCTCGGAGGAGCTCTACGACCGCGAAAACGACCCCAACGAATGGCACAACCTTGCCGGCAAGGCGGAGCACGCGGACGTCATCAAGCGGCTCGCCGGGCATCTTCCCGACAAGGAAGCGAAGCACGTCCCCGGCTCCGGAGGCCGCACGTTGGAGAAGCGAGGTGACCGCTGGTTCTGGGAGAACAAGCCGATCGACTCGCTGGAGAAAAGCCCGTGACCGGGGCCGGACGGCCCTCATTTCCCAGGCGGGAAAAATCCGGGTCAGTAGGTCGGCAAAGCCTCGTCTCCCGACGACTGCTGCGAACTCCCCGTCTTCTCGCTCCCATCGAGACGCTTGCCATGGGCGACATGTTCCATGCCCTCACCCATCTGGCGGATGTCCCGGCCCATGCCGATGAACGTGTTGCAGGAGTTCAGCCCCATCACCAACAGCGCCGTGCACGCAAAAATCTTCATGGCGGGAATCTGTCGCATTCCCGGCACAAAATCAATCCCGATTGCTTCGGATGTCTTAATCATCGCCTCCCGGCTGAATCGCACTTCCTCAAGCGGGTGACTCGGTCTGGAGGTCGAAGGTCTGAAAGTCCAAAGTCGGAACCCATCCCGCGTCATGAATGCTCGTGAACCCCTGAACCCGAGGACCTTCGACCGCTGTGCCCGGACTCCGCATCAGGTCCCCCGCAGCTCGCGGCGCATCTCGGAAGTCTTGCCGCGGAGCAGGTGGAAGTCGTCCCTCAGCGCCTCGATCGCCCGCCGGCGATCCGCTTCCGGCGTCTGCTCGAGCAGCGTGTTGAAGGCCGCGAGCGCCTCGTTCTGCAGGCTCAGGCAGCGCTTCAGCAGCGCCAGCACGAATCCGATCTCCCGCTCGTAGTCGCCGCACAGGGCCCCGGCGAGCTTGGCCGCGACCTGCCCGATCAGGCTGGCCACCTCCGCCGCCGCCTCGCTTTCGCGGTCGAGCGTGGTGAAGGCCCGCACCGCCAGATCCTCCGCTTCCTGGATCAGCGGATGCTCGTCCTCGCGGTCGCCAAAGTCCATGTCGTCGTCACACTCCATCCAACCCTCTTCGTCGTCGTCCTCCTCGTCCTCCGGGTCCGACTGCTCCTGCTTGTCGGCCATCGCCTCGAGCATCCCGTCCCATCCCATGGCAAACGCCTCCTTCCGCTCGGCATCCGGATCGTTCATGTACTTCTCCAGCACCTCCTGATAGGCGTCGGTCAGGCGGTCGCTCTCCTTGAGCCGCTTCTCCCATTCGAATTCATCATCCTCGACCCCCTCCGGCCGGTCCGGCTGGAACGGGCGACGGTCGATGATCCGCTCGAGGAAATCCCGCATCGCCTGCAGGTTCGCCAGCTTCTGCGCCTCCTCGGCATCGGCATCCATCCGCCACTCCGGGTCGGAAAGCTCCAGCTCGTAGTCGGTCGTCTCGATCACCACCCGACCATCGCTTTCACTGAACCACTCGAGGTAGAGCGTGTTCTTCCACACCTCCCCGGGATCCTCGCCCGCCGCCTTGGCTTCCAGGTAGTCATCGATGGGAATCAGGGGCACGCGGCATTTCCGCGAAGCCGTCATGTCGCCCACCACCCCGCGCTGCAGGTCGTCGAGCTGCGCATGCCCGGTGGCCTCCGGGTTGCGGAACTTCAGCCGCGCCCCGGCCAGGTCGCGCCAGCAGTCGCCCGCCAGATCGAGCGTCACCGGATCGGCCCGGCCGAGCAGCCAGATCCAGCCGATGGTGCGGCCCTCGACGGTGTTGTCGATTTCCCCGCGCACCACGGCACTCTCAATCCGATTCGCCACGGTCCGGAGCATGGAAAAACTCCGCCCGGGGCGTCAATGCTCTTGGACAGGCAGGGACGAGCGTCCCGCTCGTCCGCCAGTCCGTCCGCCAACCGATCCTGCGCTCCGGGCCTTGGTGATGAGTTTCCAGTGGCCGGTGGTCAGATCCTCGCCGCCGAGCGCAGCGATGGCGGTCGCCCACCCGGCAACTCCCACTCTACCGGCCACCTCCGCAGGCCATTCCTCTTGCTCCCTGACCACTCCCCACTCATCACCAAGACTCGAACCCCTCACCCGCACCGCGGCACCCGATCCCCCGCCATCCCGTATGTTTTAACTTCTTGAAGCATCGGGGGTCGACCGTAACCTGCGCGCGTTCCTCTAGTTCCTCATGCTCGACCCCGGCCCGCTCACCACCGCCCTGCTCATCTTCCTGGTGATCATGATTTTCAATCTGATCATCTTCGTGCACGAGCTCGGCCACTTCTGGGCGGCGAAATGGCGCGGCCTCAAGATCGACCGCTTCCAGATCTGGTTCGGCAAGCCGATCTGGAGCAAGACCATCAACGGCGTCCAGTACGGTCTCGGCTGGATTCCCGCCGGCGGCTTTGTCGCGCTGCCGCAGATGGCGCCGATGGAGGCCATCGAAGGCGGCAACCGCGACGACGGCGAACCGCTGCCGAACATCACGCCGCTCGACAAGATCATTGTCGCCTTCGCCGGCCCCTTCTTCTCCTTCCTGCTCGCGTTCGTCTCGGCCGTCATCATCTGGATCATCGCCAAGCCGGTCGACGTGATCCCGACGACCACCATCGGCTGGGTCGAGGCCGGCAGCAAGGCCGCGGAGGCCGGACTCCAGCGCGGAGACCGCATCCTCTCCATCAACGACCAACCGGTGGAGACCTGGAACCTGCCGCTCGACAGCGTCTTCATGCACATCGCCACCAGCAAGGGCGACCGCATCCACTTCACCGTCGATCGCCCCGGCGAGGGCCGGAAAGAGATCGTTTCCGATTTCTACATCCCGCCCAGCGAGTCCGTGCTCGATCGCAAGAAGACCCGCCAGGTCGGCATCATGCCGATGGCCCCCGACACCCCGATCGCCATCACCGGACTCGTCGACGACCCCAACGCCCCCGCCCGGCTCGCCGGACTCGAGGAGGGCGATGTCGTCAAGCAGGTCGACGGCGAAGCCATTGTCGATTTCTCCCAGCTCCTCGAACTCATCAAGAACAGTGAGGGCAAGACGCTCACCTTCACCGTCAAGCGCGACGGCGCACCGGTCGAGCTGGCCGTGTCGCCGGTGCGGCCGATCGTCAAGAACGCCGAGCCCGACGCCGAGCCGCAGGACTACATGATCGGCGCCTTGTTCTCCGCGCCCGATCCCTACATCCGCGAATGGGTCCGGCCGAACCCGGTCGAGCAGACGGTCGACACCCTGCGCACGATGTGGATCACGCTCACCAGCGTCGCCTCGCCGAAGTCGAGCATCGGCATCCAGCACCTCAGCGGTCCGGTCGGCATCGGCAAGATCCAGTACTTCTCGCTGCTCCTCGACCACCCCTTCCACCGCATCCTCGGCTTCATGGTGCTGATCAACATCAACCTCGCCCTGCTCAACCTGCTGCCCTTCCCGGTGCTCGACGGCGGCCACATCACCATCGCCACCATGGAGGCCATCGCCCGCCGGCCGGTGAACGTGAAGTTCCTCGAGGTCCTCCAGCTCGGCTTCGTCTTCCTGCTTTTCAGCATCATGCTCTACGTCACCTCGAAGGACATCTTCGACGACTTCGGCATGGGCGGCGACGAACGCCCCGAAACCGTCTTCCCCGAGCCGGAAGGCGGGTGAACCGGGGGCGGCCCAACCCTACTCCGCTCCCCCGGCCTGCAGGTCCTCCAGCGGCACCGGATGGCGGAGGAAGACCCCGCCTTCCCCGTTGAGGAGCTCGAGCTGCAGGACCGCCTTGGCCCAGTCGATGACCACCCCGACCAGGTCGCCACTCCCCGGCCCCAACGGGGCCACCCATCGATAGCCCGGGGTCAGCTCGCGCAGCGGGCGCAGCCCCGGGTCCCCCAATCCACGACGAAGTCGGACTTCTCAGATCGGGCGGAGACCGATTCACCGAATGCCACAAATCACGGACCCCCGACCTTGTAACCTGTCTTGGCGGCGAACCGCTCAATATCTCCGTCGAAGTAGTTGTTCAGCAAGTAGGCGAAGACCTCTAGTCTATGCTTTCGAGTATTCGGTTGGCGGTGCATGGCGGAATCCCTATCAGCTTCTAGATGAGGAGGCGGGTTTTGGCGCAACGAATCGGCGGGTGCCGGGTTGGATGAGGGGATGAAAGCGTCTCTCTTCCTGTTGCTGGTGGCGACCTCGGTGGGGTTTGCCGTGGAATCGCGCTACGATCCATCGCGGGCACCGGGTGGGGTGGAGGTGATGCGGACCGAGTTTTCCCACGACGGGCGGGAGGTGCCGCTGAAGATCTATCTGCCGGATGAAATGCCGGCGCCGGTGATCCTGCTGAGCCACGGACTCGGCGGCTCGCGGGAGGTCGGCACCTATCTCGTCGAGCACTGGGCGGCGCGGGGATTCGCGGTGGTCGCAATGCAGCACGCGGGCAGCGACGAGGCGGTGTGGAAGGACGCAGCCGGGTCGGAGCGGATGGAAAAGATGAAATCCGCCGCCAATGGCGAGACCTTCATGGGCCGGATGTGCGATGTGCCGGCGACGCTCGACCAGCTCGAGCGGTGGAACGCGGAAGACGGGCATTTTCTCAAGGGCCGGCTGGACCTGGAAAAGGTCGGGATGGCCGGGCATTCCTACGGCGCGGTGACCACGCAGGCGGTGTGCGGCCAGGTCTTCGGCCGGGCCGGAAAGGCCTTCAGTGACGAGCGGATCGACGCCGGTCTGGCGCTGAGCCCGAGTCCGCCGAGGCGGGGGAGTGCCGAGCAGGCCTTTGGCGAGGTCACGCTGCCGATGATGCTGATGACCGGGACCCGGGACGGCAGTCCGATCGGCAACACCACGCCCGAGGAGCGACGGGAGGTCTATCCGGCGATGCCGGCGGGGTCGAAGTACGAGCTGGTGCTGGACGGGGCCGAGCACATGGCCTTCAGCGATGTGAGGCGTCGCGGTGCGGGACGGCGCGATCCGGATCATCACCGCGTGATCCTGGCGCTGAGCACGGCCTTCTGGGAGAGCTATCTAACATCCGACGCGAAGGCACGTGCCTGGCTCGACGGCGACGGCCCGCGCGGGATCCTGGCGGACGCGGACGGGTGGCAGCGGAAGTGACCGGGGAGCGCGGGGCAGAAAGCTCACCTCGTTGCCGGCCTCCGGGCGCCGCGCCGATTTCGCGAAATCCCGGATCCGAGTCTGGTCGTCGCTCCCACGATCGACGGGCGGATGCCCGGATCGCGGCTGGCTCCTGATTTGACACCCCGCCGGACTCCGCATATTTTGCTATCCGGTATGAAAGCCTTGGTTTCCTCCCCCACGGCGAGTTCTTCCGTCCGGTCGCGACGGTCGCCTGCATTTCGCCTCCATTC
Source organism: Haloferula sp. A504 (assembly GCF_044385805.1). Taxonomy (NCBI): domain Bacteria; kingdom Pseudomonadati; phylum Verrucomicrobiota; class Verrucomicrobiia; order Verrucomicrobiales; family Verrucomicrobiaceae; genus Haloferula; species Haloferula sp. A504. Next base: position 15,123 of record NZ_JBISBU010000006.1, on the reverse strand, counting down.
AACGGCGTCCACCGCTCCTTTCCGTTGGAACCGTGCCTCGATCCTGGTGGTGCTGGGGATGCTGCTCGCCGGCCCGGTGGCGCGGGCCGAGACCATCTACTCGGTTCAGAAGATCGGCATCCCGGAAGGAGCCAGCTACTCACGTGGTGTCGCCCTGAACGATCACGGGCAGATGGCCGTGACGACCGGCAGCGCGGGGTATCGCTGGGCCCCCGGCACCGGCTTCACACCGCTCGGCAGTGCCACCACTGAATCGCGGGGCGTCTACGTCCAGGACATCAACAATTCCGGCCACATCGTCGGTTATGAGACGGCCGGCGACTGGTCCGAGCATGCCTTCGACTGGAACGGTTCGTTCACCGATCTCGGCAACCTCGACCCGAGCCCAAACGGACAGAACCCGCTCGCGCAGGCGAAGGGCATCAATGACAACGGCTGGGTCGTGGGGAACTCGAAGGTGTTCGTCAACTTCACCCCGTTCCGTCACGTCCTCAGCATGGAGTCCCTCGCCCGGCCGGGATCCCACGGCTACGCCATTGACGTCAATTCTTCCAATGTCATCGCGGGAACCGTTTCCGACTGGAGCTACGTCGCCCACGCCTACAAGTGGTGGCCGGACGGGACCTACACCGAACTCGGGACCGGCGGGGTCGCCGCCATCAACGACCTGGGACAGGTGGCCGGAAGCACCACCACCGGCCGGGCCTGCGTGTGGGATGCCGACGGCACCCTGCGCACTTACGGCATTCTCCCCTATTCCCAGCAGAGCAGCTCCGCCGCCCGCGACATCAACGAGCAGGGGCAGGTGGTCGGTTACTCCCGCAACAGTGGCACCGGAATTCATGATCGCCGCTATGCGACCCTCTGGGACCCGGATGGAACCATCCACGACCTCAACACCATGACGGCCAACCTCGACGGGTGGAAACTCGTCGAGGCCACCGGCATCAACGAAGCCGGCCAGATCTGTGGTTACGGTTCCGCCGATCAATATGCCGGCAGCGACCAGCAGGCGTTTCTGCTCACGCCGATCCAGATGGTCATGAGTTCGGAGGTCGTGAGCACTCCGGATGGCCCGGCGCTGCGCCTCAGTTGGCCCGCCGGCGACACCACCGCGATCCTCCAGGCAAGTGACAGCCTCGAGCCTGGTTCATGGAGCGAGGTCACCACGGGGATCGTCGTCGAAGGCAGTGAGTTCGTCCACTCCGTGCCCCTCGGTCCCGAACATCCGCCCCGGCAATTCTTCAGGCTGTACCGGCCATGATCCCGACTGCCCTCGATGGGAACCACGGATACACGGATTTTTGATGAGTGATGAAAGGTGACCCATTCACCCAATAGCAAAATGGTTCAGCTCTCATTCAACTCTGATTTCCCGCCGTAGAATCCGTGAACATCCATTCAATCCGTGGTTGGAAATCGTCGTTTGCACCCTGCAAGCACGGAACCCGGGGTGATCCGGAGAGGAGGCGGATGGTCCCGTCACCGGGCGGCTCCTCGCGTCGCCATGGCACGACCGGAAAGAACACCCGGACTCTGCCGATCCAAGCCGACGCCCCGACGAGGATGGTTGCGATTTTCAGCAAAGTCGTCCGGTCGGCTGCGTATGTCCCCCGTCATGCTGCGGCTCCCGCCCACTCCACTGTTCGTCCTCGCCCTGCTCACCACTCCGGTGCTGGCCATCTACGACGCCGAAAACCTCGGCCAATGGGAGAAACCGACCCAGATCGGTCCCGACAAGGAGGTTCCCGGCTTTCTGGTCAATCTCGGTCCCACCGGTGCCCGCGCCATCCTCAAAGAGCGGTCCTTCGTGGTGAAGCATGTGTTCGAGGATTCGCCGGCCAAGGGCCGCCTGCAGCTCGACGACGAGATCACCGGCGCCAACGCCAGGCCTTTCGGCAAGCACACTTTCGGCAAGTGCTACGGCATGCAGCCCGGCAACGGCATCGAGGGCCCCGTGATGGACCTCGGCCTGGCGATCGAGGACAGCGAAGGCCGGGACGGCAAGCTCGTGCTCGACGTGCTTCGTGATGGTGAACCCATCAAGGTCAGCGTTCCGCTCGAAGCGATCGGCCGCTTCTCCAGCACCTACCCCGTGGATTGCAGGAAGTCCGAGCAACTGGCCAAGGGCGCGATGACCTACCTGCTCACCCGGGAAGACGCCACCCGCGGTCCCGTCCACCAACGCGGTTTGTACGGCCTCGCCCTGCTCGCCCACGACAGGATGAAGGAGGCGGAGGCGTTCGCCCTTTCGTGGAACGAGATGCCCGGCGAGAAGGAGTGGACCTGGTACCCCTCCTACCAGTGCATCTTTCTCTCCGAGTACTACCTCAAGAGCGGTGACAAGCGGGTCCTCGAGACCATCCGGAAACTCACCGAACGCCTCTACCTCTCACAGGTGATCGATCCCGCCGACTACAAGGACGCCATGCACGGCGGCCAGCCCCAGGCCGCGAACTTCCTCAAGGGCGGCAACGGCCACGGGGCCCGCATCGCCGGTTACGGAACCATGACCATCACCACCCTGATGGCCATCCTGTCCTGGGAGCTCGCCGAGGACTGCGGCATCCAAATCGAGGACTTCAACCGCGACATCGCCTACGACTGCGTCCACACCCACACCCACGAGTCCGGCTACATGGGCTACCGCTTCGCCACCGGGGCCTACACCCCGGTCGGCCGTCAGGGCCTTTCCCTCATCGCGCACAAGGTGGCCGGAAGGACCGGTGCCGACGAGCATGTCGCTGCGGTCACCCGGGGCCTGGTCACCGCCAAGACCCGCCTCAACGACGGCCATGGCGACAACGTGCTGGCCTACGCCTGGGCCCTGATCGGCGTCCGGCTCGCCGATGACAGGAAGGCCATGCGCGAACTCTTCGACTACAACAAGGCCTTCATCAACATGGCGCGCACGCACGACGGCGCCTTCGTCGCCCAGCCCGGACGCAACCGCCACGAGAAGGCCTACTACATGTCACCCCGCCTCCACCCGACCGCGGCCATGGCCATCGCCCTCAGCGGGAAGCCGCGCCTGCGGATCCAGGGCGCCACGCCTTGAACCGAACGGCACTGTTTCAGACCAATTCGGGTCGCAAGGTCCAAAGCCGCAAGGTCCGAACTGCCGAGGACTTTTGAATGAAAACGACCGGCTACTCCGGAACAAAGCCCGCGCATCACTCGTTCGGAAAACACACTGTTTGGTGCAAAAACACACAAGTTGTTTGCTAAATCTGGAACTTCCTTGCCGCTCCCGCTTAAGTTCCACCGTCCACAAATCCACTGCCATGCACTCACGACGTCATTTCCTTCTCGGTTTCGCCGCAGGCGCGCCTGCTCTTCTCGCCATCCGTGCTTCTGCTGCCGAGGAGCCGGTGAAGCTCACCGAAGATGATCCTACCGCCAAAGCACTCGGTTACAAAGAGGACACCACGAAGGTGGACCAGACCAAGTACCCCATGCACAAGCCCGAGCAACGCTGCGACGGATGCGCACTCTACACAGGAAAAGCCGGCGAAGACTCCGGCCCTTGTGGTGCCGTAGGCAACAAGATCGTTACCGCGGGCGGTTGGTGCATGGTATTTGCTCCCAAACCCGCCGCCAAGTAGCGGCTTCCCGGGAAGGCCTGCCTTCGACATGGCGCGACCATAGCCGCCACGCTCGATTGTCGGCCTGCGGAGAGTACCAAGAACGCCGGAGCGGACCTCCCTCCGACGCAGCTTCCGGCAACCTCACCCCAACCGCCCGGAGGGTTGCGCCCAGGGCATCTACATTGGGGAAATCCGAACCGCGAATGGTCGCGAATTCACGCGAATGTTGTATTGAACACGCGGTTCCCGGACTTCAGAGATCCAGAATTCGCGTCCATTGGCGTCCATTCGCGGTTTCCAACTTTCAAGTGTAGACGCCCTGGAGTTGCGCTCCGCACATCTTGACGTGTCGCAGTGAAGTGCCTACCTTGCCAGATGGTATGAAAGCACGACAACGTCTCGCGTGCTGGGGTTTGACCCAACATCGCTCGCAGAGGCAGCGAAACCTGTCCTCCCTCCGTCCGCAGACCACGGACGACGTGTCCTCCGAACCAAACGAAAGTCAACCTGTCGGAACCCGCAGCTTGGGAATGGCGCTGATGTTCCTGGTGGGATTCCCCACCACTCTGTTAGTCGACGCCGCCGAAATCCCGGAGCATCCGTTGATCCGGCCGTTTCCCGGTTCGGTCCTGGCCCAGAACATGAGCAAGCACCAGCGATTCGGAGCTGCGGAGTTCCCCGTCATCGATGCAGAGACGGGGAAACGCAGAACGACGAAGATCAAAGGGGAATGCTGGAGCCTGCTCTACGAAGTAAGAAAGCCCGACGGGAGCAGGGTACAGGACATTTCCAAGATCGAGTTCATGGAAAACTTCCGCGCCGCGGCCGAGGAGAAGGGCGGGCAGGTCGTCTTCGAAAGTGACTCGACCCTCGTTTTCACCCTGCCTCGTGAAGGCGTCGGCACCACTTGGTGTGAATACACCGGGCCTGCGAACCTGGGACAGCAGTATCTCACCATCGTCGATGAGGCTTCCTTCAAGAAGTCCCTCACCTTCGGACCCGCCCAGATGAAGGCCGCCCTCGATGCGGACGGACGGGTCATGCTCTACGACATCCTCTTCGACTACGATCAGGCATCCCTGCAAAAGGATTCGCTGAAGCAACTCGAACATGTGCTGACCCTGCTGCAGGACAATCCCGACCTGAATGTCGAGATTCAGGGGCACACCGACGACCAGGGTGGCGATGCCTACAACCTCGAGTTGTCGCAACGCCGCGCGGACGCGGTTCGCAGCTTCCTGCTCCTGTTCGGCATCCCCGAACCGCGCCTCACGGCGAAAGGCTATGGAGAAACCATGCCGGTCGCCCCGAATGACACCGACGAGAACCGTGCCAGGAACCGCCGCGTCGAACTCGTGAAGCGATAACCCGCATCCCAACGTCATGAACACGAGCATCACAGCAATCCTTCTGGCCGCCGCGCTCGCCGTGGGGCCCACCTTCGCCCCGGCCGAGGACGACGAAGACGCTTGGCCAACGGACAACAACCCGCCCCTCTGGCCAACCACGGTCACCATCTCGCCCGCCAAGCGGGAGCTTCTACCGGGTGAGACCATGGAGATCATTCTCAGTGGGATGCTCGATCCCCTTGGCAAACATGCGGACCCCGACTACAAGGTGATCGTGACGGCCATGGGCATGATTGCCAACGGTGAGCCCTGTCTCGTCCCACACGGCAAAAAGTTCGTCATCGGGGAAGATTACATCATCCGGCTGCACTACGTGGCCCCCTCGGTGCCGGCCGCAAACATCGACACGATCCGGGTCTATCGCTCCCACGACATCCCGGAAGCCCTTACCGGCAAAAAGCCAGACGAAATGCATGATCTGGAGATCCCGCCGCAGCTTCTCGGAAGCAAAAAAATCAAAATCATCAACGCCAACTTCATGCGCGTGACCCAGTCCATCCACGACCACCACCAGTCCTCGTCGGGCAAGAGCTGGTCGAAGGAGGACATTGAAGTGACGATGGTCCTGCGCTTCAAGCCGATGGGAGGTATGGGGTTCAGCATTCCCTACAACATCACCAGCGCGGAAGTCGTGAGCTTCTCCGGCAGCATCGAGCGGAGCGACGGAGAACACGCCAAACTCACCGATGCCACGGTGGGAACCAGCCCGACGGCGATGAACCTGCACCTTTCGCCCGAAACGGGCGAGGTGGACGCGGTGGTTCCGACGGCCTTTTCAGCCAAGTTGGAATGGACTTCGACCGAAGACCTCAGCCCGCCGCGCGATCTGGATTTCGGACCCGTCACCGACTACGACAACCGGGAGCAGGAGAAGGCCCTCAGGGCAGAACGGAAGGAAATCAAGCAACAGATCCGCGACGGCGAACCAGGCAGCCTCGAGCGTCTTTTCAGCCTCCAGCAGAAGATCGCCGCGGCATCCACGCACCGCGACCAGAAGGTCACCTTCCGCAACAGTGACAAGAACTTCGGCGGCAAGGCCGAACTCAAGAAGTTGAGCAGCTCCCACACGAAGATCGAAACCTACTCCTGGGAAGTGGTGATGGACTAGTGACACGCCGACTACGGGGTCGGACGCCTTGAGCAACAGCCACCGCCTTTCTCAGTCTCGAGGGTCGATGGCAATGCCTTCGGCGATCCAGGCAAGGAGGTGGTTGGAGGACTTACCTGGATCGCCCGCTTCCCACCGGCGGACCGAAAAGGGGCCACGGTTTGTCTCCGAGATAGTCGGGCTTGGAATCCAGGAACAGCGAAGCCGGCAGGCGGCTGCCCTCCGGCACGTCGCCCCACTGCAGCTCACCCTTGACGAGGTTCGCCCCGACGTAGGGATGCTCGACCTTGTGCATGCCGATCGCCGCGGTTTCGTTGGCGATGACCGCGAGATGGAAGCGCGTCGAACCCTTGGCCCTGAAGCTCCCCACCTGCTTCTTCGCATGGTTCCGATAGAAGAAGTTGTAGGCGTTCCAATTCGACTCGCCGTAGTCAAACGACAGCTCACTGCCCTCGTTCCCCTCGAAGAGATTGCAGTAACCGAGATCCCCGTGATGACTGCCGATGTCGCAGTAGTCGTAGGGTGCCTCGGCGGTGTTGTAGGCCATGACGCTGTAGCTCGTACCCCAGGCCAGTTCGAAGTGATGCCGCAGGTGGCAGGCATGATTGTTGACGACATGGATCGCCGTGCTGCGCTCCACGGTGATGCCGTAGCCGTTCCAGCCCTTGCCTCCCTGGTATTCATGAACCGTGCATCCGGAGACAACCACATCGCGACTGTCTCGAACCGCAAGGCAATGGGTCGTGGCCTTGCCGGACTCCACGTTCCTGATCTCGGCGTTTGCGCAACGGCTGATTTCGATGTTGTGGTCGCCCATCTTGCCGCGGTTCAGTCGGGTCACGGAAAGATTGGTGAGGCGCACGTTGTGAAGCGGGTGGATGCGGCGCAGCAGGGCCGACCCCGAGAAGTCGGCACCAATCCTAAGGTCGAGCGTCACGGTCGTGCCGTCGATTCCGGTGATCCATGAAAGCTGGCCTCGTGGAAAGCCAATGCCCCGGTTGTCTGCGACTTGATGGTAAACCCTCACCAGGTCGCCGACCTCCAGGTCCGCCGGTGCCTCCAATTCGACGCCTTGGTCACCGCGTTCCGGCAACTTCGCCAGCGCGAGCGGCTCCTCCGCCCACCCCTTGAAGGTGATTCCGTTGACATGGGCGTCCTCCGGGAAATCCAGGACGAACTTCGTCTTCTCCCCGTCGCCGTCGAGCCAGATATCTCCCTGCTCGATGACCAGGGCGCTCTTCAGCGTGTAGGTCCCCCCGGGAAAGAAGAGGCGCCGGCGTCCCTCGGTATCGCCGATGATCTTGGCGATGGCCGCCGCCGCGTCGATCCCGCTGTCCGGCCGCAGGCCATGCTTCGTTACGTCGATCGTGCTCCAGCCGTCGGGGTCCTCATAGCTGACCACCGGCCATGGTGACGGCGGGAGAAAGTCGGGATCGATGTCACCGTAGTCGACTTCCCTGGGAATCGCGTCCGGGCCCTCGATCTTGATCTTCTCGATCAAGGCCTGGTCCTCCTCGGACAGATTAGCGACGAGCGTCTTCACGATGCGGCCGTCGGGCAGTCGCAGGGCGACCTGCTCCCCATCGGGGCTGAGAGCCACGTAGTCGGCCTCGACGACCTTACCGGTCTTCGCCGTCCACGGGCGGGCCTCCGAGGAGACGGTGGCCAGTGCCAGGGCGATCATCATCGGTCCTAACAAGGGCATCTTCATGGTTCGATCGGGGATTGTGGGGCTTGCTTCGAGAGGAACACGACAGGTGGATTCATGCGCTACTGGATCGGCCTCAGGGTGAAGGAGCGGATGGCAACGGCATATTGAATCGGGTTCCGTCGCAGGAACTTCAGCTGGTTCTCCCCGGCCTTGAGTTCGACGACGGTCTCCGGCGTGTTTTGCCAATCCCCCAAAGTCATCGGCAAAGTGATCAACTGTTCGTCGGTTGATCCATTCACCCGGAGTGCAATGTTCTGCCAGTAGTTGGCCGTGACCACCTCCGCCGTCAGGACGTATCGGCCTGCCTTGGAAGCACGGATGGTGTAGTCCATCGTGTATTCCGAAGGCTGCTGATTGCCGATCGGATCCTTCTTCGGGCTGTTGGCGAAGTAATCCCGGTGATACGCGTCGGAAACACACTCCCAGAGGTTGCCGTACATGTCGTGAAACCCCCAGGGATTCGGTTTTTTCCGGCCGACCGGATGGGGCTTGCCACCGGCATTCGGCTCATACCAGGCATAGTCGCCGAGCGGCGCCGGATCATCGCCGAAGAACCAGAGCGTATCCGTCCCCGCGCGGGCCGCATACTCCCATTCGGCCTCCGTCGGGAGGCGCACATCCTGTCCGGTGTATTCCGAAAGCGCCCTGCAGAAATTCTCGGCTTCGTCCTTGCTGATGTGGCCGGCCGGGTAGTCGTGCTGATCCACGTTCATCTGGCCGCTGTACTATGCCCGCGTCACCTCATATTTGCCGAGATAGTATCCCTTCGTCAGCGTGACCTCGTGCCTGGGCGCTTCAGGGCAGGTGAACTTGGTTTCCTCCGTCTTGTCGCTGCCCATCATGAACGTGCCGGGCTTGACGTAGATGAAGTCCATCGAGACCCCGTTGCCCAGATCCGGTTTCAGCTCGGGCGGTGGATTGTCGCCTTTCGGCGTGAACGCCACCCGCATTCCCCAGTCCGGATACTCTCCAAGGCCGGCCCTCCGTATCCGTTTTGCCGACCGGGCTTCGTTCGAGTCCTTCTTGTAGTTGCCTCCCTTCAGGATGGGCACCGAACCACCAAAGGGGCCGAACCGGCGGAGGTAGATCTGCTCGCCGCCATCGAAACTTCTTACCGTCAGGAGGTTGTTGGGCGCGCGGCCTCCAATGCTGTCGTAGGCGGCTGCAGGGATGAAGATGGTGCCGTCACTGCTGTAACTGATGGCCTCCTTCCTGACGGGTTTGGCCAGCACTTTCTCGGCAAGGGTCGGTTCGTCGGCTTCCATCACCGCCGAGTGGTCCACCCGGGGAAGCTTCCCCTCCTCAATATCCTTGATGATGCGGTCCTGGGTCAGGAGCGACACGCCGTAGCAGGTATCCTTGCCGCCATCGCCCCAGTACATCCGTTCCTCGCCCATCAGGTCGCCGATCCACTGGGCCCGCTTGACCTGCAGGTAGGCCTCGGGATTCTGGCGAGCCTGGGTGGTCTTCAGAAACGCTCGATCCCTGTGATAGGGCGTGTTGGTCGTGCCGGAGCCCCATCCGGGACCGAGATCGACTTTCCACCCGTCCGGCGACCAGCGGGCCAGGGCTCCATGCGCGCGGCTTGGACGCTTGATGGTCGGGATGCCGAAGGACCGGAGGATGAAGCGCCCGAAGAACGCGCGGCGACCGCAGATCCCGTGGTTCATCAGGATATTCTGATAACCATGAAGCTTGGGATTGTCGTGAAACTGTCGGGCCGAAGTGTTCGGGATGTCGCTGGTGACGAAGCGGCTGTAGCTGCCGTTGCCGGTCGAGTTGAAGAGGTGGTCGGGCCGGTAGTTGCGCATCATCTCGCGTCCCCAGGCATGCGTCCATTCCGGTTCGTGTTCATTCACCACCAGGCACAGATGAAAGGTGTCGAAGGTCGGGAAGGCGGGATCCAGCTCCCCGGCGAGATAAGCCTTTTCGTAGCCCATGTAGCGCTCCAACGGGTCGACGTGCTCGGGACCGGGGCGCGCCTCAGTGTTGCTTTGCCATAGGGGGGTCGCATGCTCGAGGGCGCAGGCCACCGCCAGCCGTTGAAAGATCCCCGCATCGGCCCTCTTGCTCGCCTTTTGAATGTCGGTGTATATCTTGATCGCCGGACCCCATTGCGGCACACCGCGCTTGGGCTTCGTGGGACCGTCGGCCACCAGCATCTGCTTCATCAGGTCGGTGTTCGACAGCAATTGCTCGACCAGCCGCTCCTGCTCCTTGCCCTGCTGGGCAAAGGTCGCGAGGCCCTCGGGGGTCGCCTCGTGCAGGACCACGAAGGTGACAAGCAGTGGGTCCAGCTTGTCGCTCTTCAAGAACGCCTGCACCCTGGCCTCGTCCTTGAGGTCGGGGATCCGCTTGGTCAATTCCGCGTGGAGCTTGTCCTTCGCGGACGTGTAGCGCGCGAGCAGCCTCGCGTCCACGCCCGGCGCGGCCTTCGGTGGCGATTCCTCCGCAAGGGACCGCGAGACGACAAGACCCGGCATCACGACCATCAACGCCAGAAACATCAAGAAGGACTGCATGGGGGAGACAAACGCCTCAGACGCCCTCGTTCATACATGCCGCGGGGCATAAGCTTCCTTGATACACCGTCACTTTTTGTGACAGGTTGCCCGACGTGAAGCGAAGCGGCTTTCGAACCGTGACCGACCAGGTCCTCGAACTCCTGCGGGAGGGGATGCTCTCCGGACGCTGGAGGGGCACCCTTCCGGGGCGCGACCGGCTCGCAAGCGAACTGGGTGTCAGCCACCGGACGGTCGAGCAGGCCATGCGCCGACTGGCGAAGGAGGGCCTGCTCGCCTCGCAGGGACCGGGCCGGCGGCGCCGGATCGTGCTGCCCGAGGGCGACATCCAACCCCGGCACTTCAGGCTGCGTGTCCTCGCCTACGACCCTTCGGATCGCGCCCTGCCGTTCTTCGGCGAACTGCTGGGCCAGCTGAAGGCGCGCGGATTCACGGCCGATTTTACCACCAAGACGCTGTTGGACCTGGGCATGGACGTGAAGCGGGTCGCGCGTTTCGTTCACAAGGTTCCGGCCGATGCCTGGATCGTGACCGCCGGATCGCGGGAGGTGCTCGAGTGGTTCTGCAAGCAACCGGTGCCTGCCTATGCGCTGTTCGGCGTCAAGTCCGGCCTGCCCATCGCCGGTTGTGGAATCCGGAAAAACCTGCAGCCGGTGATCCGGCGCCTGGTCGAGCTGGGACATCGTCGCATCGTTCTGCTTTCGCGGGAGAACATGATCGTTCCCGAGCCGGCCCTGTTCCAGCGGAAGTTCCTTGAAACCCTTCAAGCCGAGGGAATCCGGCCCACCGCCTATCACCTGCCGGTCTGGGGTTATCGCCCCGCAGGACTTCACCGCTGCCTGGAATCCCTCTTCCAGGTCACCCCACCCACCGCCCTCATCGTCGAGGAAATCCCAACCTTTCTCGCCGTCCGCGACCACCTGGCGCGCCGCGGGATCATTGCTCCCCGCGACGTCTCGCTGATCTGCCTGGACCACGATCCCTCGTTTGACTGGTGCGACCCTCTCGCCACTCATTTCTATTCGGACTTTGCTCCCCTCACCCGGCGGATCGGGCGCTGGGCCGGGAACGTCGCCCGTGGTGTGCAAGACCACCGGCAGACCTTCACCCTCGCCCGCTTCATCGAGGGCGGGACGATCGGCCCGGCCCCGGAGCGGCGTTGAATTCGGGTTTCCCGTCCGCAACAAAGCAGGATGACAATGCCCGCAATTGTGCTAGCTACGGGGATGCACTCGTCCAAGCACAGCATCGCCTCCGCCGCCGGCATCCTGTTCTTTTCGACCATGGGCCCTCTCGTCGCGGAAGACTGGCCTTCCTGGCGGGGGCCCGCGCACAATGGAAGCCGGGCCGGCGAGAACTACCCGCCCGAATGGAGTGCCGACGAGGTCCTGTGGAAGGTCGAACTTCCCGGAAAGGGGGCGTCCTCGCCGGTCGTGTGGAAGGACCGGGTGTTCGTCACCGCACCCGCAGACGGCATCGATACCGCCCTGGCATTCGATCTCGAGGGGAAACAAGTCTGGAAGACCCGCTTCGGTGCGATCAGGAAGCCGAAGCACATGAAGCTCGGCACCAGCAGCAACGCCTCGCCGGTCACGGATGGCACCGGGGTCTTCGTCTATTTCAAGAGCGGCACCTTCGCGGCCCTGGAAATGGACGGGACGATCCGCTGGAAACGCAACCTGGTCGAGGAGTTCGGTCCGCAGGAACTGTTCTGGGACCAGGGGAGTTCTCCCATCATCATCGGCGATCTCGTCATCCTTCCCCGGCTCCACGCGGGGGATTCATGGGTCGCCGGCTTCGACAAGGCCACCGGCCAAATCCGCTGGAAGCAGGAACGCAACTTCGAGGCCCCGGCCGAGAACGACAACGGATACTCGACGCCGGTTCCCGTTCGTCACGGCGACCGGGACGCCCTGCTAGTGTGGTGTTCGGACCACTTGACCGCCTACGCCGCGGATGACGGTGAACTGCTGTGGACCTGCGGGGGCTTCAATCCGAGGGCGAAGAACCTCTGGCCGCCGATCGCAACACCGGTGGTCGCGGGGAACATCGCGGTGGTCCCGGTGGGTCGGGACGACCGGAAGCAGGCTTCGATCCATGCGGTTCGCCTGGGAGGATCCGGCGATGTCACGGGCACGCATCGGCTTTGGGAGCGCAGTGACTTCGGAGTCTTCGTCTCAAGCCCGATCGAGTACGAAGGGAAGGTTTACCTGCTTCGTCACCGGGGCGAAGTGGTTTGCCTCGATCCGGAGACGGGTGAGCCGTTTTGGACGGCCCAGCTTCCCAAGTCCGTCGTTCCCTACTACGCCTCACCCGTGATTGCCGGAGGGATCCTCTATGCCGCCCGCGAGGACGGGGTCGTGTTCTCGGCGCGGATCGGCGATGCCTTCGAGCTTCTCGGGGAGAATGACATGGGAGAGCAGATCCTCGCCACTCCGGTTCCCATCGACGGGAAGCTGCTGCTCCGCACATCCGAGCACCTCATCTGCGTCAAGTAAGGCCTCGGCTCCTTCTATCTAACAGCACGAGCAGGGTCGGGCCGATCAGCCAACGCATCGGAACACCCGCCCGTCACGAAGCGCCCTCCGCTTCTGAAAAGCGGGCCAGCAGGTGGTCGAGCACCTCGGGCCACGCCGCGTGGGACCCCGAGTCTGCGATTTCGCGGGCCGCCTGTTCATTCATCCCCCCGGGCGTGGCCGCATGTTCCGAGAGATGGTCGAAGCGGACCGGAGATTGCTGCCGGGCTGCGAAGGCAAGGGCCTCGACCATCTCCGCGACGTAGCGATTCGTCAGGTCCGGGCCGACACCCCGGGCGGTGGACCAGCCGCTCCATTGCCCGAGCAGGTCGTAGAGCGGCGAAATCAATCCGGTCAGCGCCCACAGGACGTGGAGCTGTTCCTCGTCTTCGACCCTCAGCGGCTGGCCGATCGCCTCGAACATCTCCAGCACCCGGTCGTCCGCATTCAGCAGCGGGATCGGGCAGCGGCGGTGCGCCACCGTCGGCAACGGGATCGCGCGGCAGGCGTTGCGCGCCGGGGCGGCCTCACTCGCCAGATCTTCCAACGGCAGGAAGGTGACGAAGGAAACGACCCGGTGGTCCTCCCGGAAGACCAGCTCGCGCAGCACCCGCCGGGCGTCTTTCGGCCGCACCGCGAGGCAGACGATGTCCGACTCATCCAGCACCTGCTGGTTGTCCCCGCAACGCCGCACGGCGGCATGGCTCCGGGCCAGTTCGGCGGAGGTCCGCTCGTTTCGCGGGGAAACCCGGATCGAAAGCCCTTCGAGCCGCGAGCGGCAAAGACCCTCGACGACGGCGGCGCTGATCTTTCCGGTTCCGATGAATCCGATCTTCACGGTGGATGCTGGGTTGATTTCCAAAGGCTGCTCCGCGGAGCGGCGTCATGGTGATCCGACCCGGCCGCACCGACAATCGAATGTTCCCTCGACCGCCACGCTTGAAAGAGGATCTTCCCGCGGCAACCCCGTGAACTCGCCGCTGACGACCACACGGAATCCCTTCGGTTCCAAGGATCCAAGCTACCTCCAAGGGCAATCGCGGTCCTGTCAAAATTCAGACCGGCGAGCGAGTGGCATCCCGAACACTCAGCCCTTCACGGGCATTCAGAGCCCTCTCTGTTTGGGGGATACTGAGAGTCAGTGGCTTGTGAGGTTCGAGTCTTGTTCGTCCTATTGCCTCTCAGTTCGAGTCCACTGAAAGCGCACGTGGCATCGCTGTCACGGTCGATGGTTTGACAATCAAGGCTCACAAAATAGAAAAGGGGGATGGCTGAACCGCGTGGTGTGCTCGAGTGGAATCTGTCCGATTTGGCGGAGACAATGTGCCTCACGGAGTCCGATGTCCGTCTCTACTTCACCGATGGTCGACGGGTATCTTTCATGTTGGAGCGCCGCATTGCCTACGAGGTCCTAAACGGATCGCTCGCCCCGAGTGAAGGGGCAGGCTAGGACGTCCGAGATCTGGTTCCCTTTTGCGCGAATTGCCAGGCTGTCGTGCATCGGCGCCGAGACCGCGTCCTGGCTCTGGACGAACTCACAGCTATAATCGCCGGCCAAGCGAAGCCCTGAAAAACGCTAGAATCCATTACATGCAGCAGAAGACCATGCTACTGGCTTGGCTTTTTGAACGCCTTATATAGAGCTTCACCCAATTTTCTCTCACTCTTCACCCCGGACTTGACCGCCCGGTAGATTTGGGCATGCAGCGAATCCTCGGAACCGAATATCTTCGCCAACCCCAGCTGAGCTTTCCGCAACCGGGGCCTCTGAACTTTTCTCCTCCAACTTTCAGCGGTAAGACTACTCTGTTTGACCCAAAGCCCCTTCGCGTGAAAGTCAGCAACCAATAGCTGCGCGACCGAATCACCCAGGCCCGCGGCCACAGAAAGCCATTCGTGGCCCCATTCTTGGGAAAGTCGCTTGAGCCCACCCGCAGCAAACAGCGCTCTGCCTTGGTGCCGAAAATAATTTAAGCTCATTCGTAATGCGGACCTCTGGTCACCCTGAATTGCCAGATTAACAATACATAGATAACTGTAGGTCTCCCGCTCGCTCTCAAGATAGCTTCCCACAAACCATCTCTTTTCTAGTTTCTCCAACCATTCCCCCGCCGCTTCATGCCCGGATTCCGAAGCCTCTATGAAAAGCCGCTTTGCTTGGCCTTGATCTCGTTGAATATACTTCTCGGCATTAACTTTTCGGATTCTCGAACAGCTGGAAGTTCTCGGTAACCAGGCTTTGAAGGCATGCACGATTTTCGCCGCTGAGC